>JAISUO010000058.1 GCA_031272035.1 Synergistaceae bacterium | reverse complement strand
TGAATCATTTCGATACCTTGACTCAATATGTTTTGGACAATTCCACCTATAAAGATGGAACGACTTTGATGGTTGCTCTGGAGGATCTCGCCAGACTTTATGCCCCGTATTTTACCTTCGCTCTCGAAGGCGACAGTCTGACCGTGAGGCATTTAATGTTCACCAAAACGGTCCATCCTGAAGATAGCGGACTGCGGGCTCCCCGCCTGAACTATACCAAAACGCTTTGGGAAGTGAAATACTCGACAAAAAGTACGGCAATCTCTTCAGCCACTAAGACCGTATATGAGCCCTTTACCACCAAAGCCGCCGACGGAGCAGTAGAAGGACTTGAGAAAGTTAAACCAATGACGACCGAAGGGCTTTCTCCCAAACCATTGACTGCTCTGCCTCAAAGTAAGAACGGAAAACTTTACGTTCCATTGGTCAGTTTCATGGAAGCTCTGGGGAAAGTCGCTCTTGACGAAGATGCATATCTGGGTATTCAAAGTGTGATTCCGGATATTCCAAAAGCCTCCTCACGTAACATTTATACAGGCTGGGAGAAAATAACCGACAGAGAGATGACCTGGGCGGATTACATGGATGGAGTTTTGGATAAGACGATCACTAAAGGACACTTTTGGAAGGCTTTTTATGTGGGAGTGGAGAAAGTCTACACAGGGGAAGGTTTTAATGGCGAGAGTGACCCAATGAAAGAGATGTACGTCAACCGTATCATGCCCTACAATATTTATATTCCCAATACCTACAACCCTTCCATTCCCAACAAGTTTAACTTCATACTCCACGGCGGAACAGGCAACGAGAACGCTCCTTTCGAACGCTTGAGCGATCGCAGCCTGGATATCGAAACACTCGCCGACAAGTACGGTTACATCGTTCTCTCACCCAATGGATGGACTCGAAGCCCGGCTTGGTTTAAAGGTCCGGCACGTTATTCCTTTTTCAAGGCTTTCGAGATGGTTTGCCAGGATTACAACGTTGACCGTAAAAAAGTGTTCCTTTCCGGAAATTCGGCAGGCGGCAAGGGAACCTGGGATCTGGCGATCCGCTATCCAGAGATGTTTGTGTCCATCTCTCCTCAGGCGCCATCCGCAACCAGTAGGGAGATCTCCGATGAACAAAAAACTCTTTTTATAGAGAAAATTGGTAACAAACCAGCGTTCTTTATTCATGGAGTCACCGACGCCACCGTTCCATATTACAGCCGCTACGTCCCCTGGGTCACCAAATGGGTCAAGGACATATGTTCCAACTCTTATTTTATGACTATTGAGGAAGGGAACCATTCTTACGCTTATGGATCAGGAATGGAGGCCATGTATGTCTTTTTTGACAGTTTTTTGAAGCCAGCCGACCCCAATCACCGGTTTGAAACGCTGACGCTTTTCCGGGCTAAGAAAGAGGTTTTGCTGGACAATACCCCATATAAGCTAAAACATCCAACGTCAAGCTCCGATGGAGTGACGATGATCAGCCTTGCTGACCTTGAAGACATTTACGGCCCTGACTTCCATGCCTGGAGAATTGCCGCCTACAACACGGACCCGCAGAAGGCAGCTCATGTCGTTACCATCCTGCATAACGGACGCTCACTGAACATTAAGCCGGGCGAAACCTTTCTCCGAGTCGATGCAGAACTGTACGCCGACGACATCCCTGCGGGCAAAACGGATGCGACTTACGTCGACGGCACTCTCGTCAAAGATTATGTCGTTCCGACCAGAAAGCTTTCTACGGCACCTGACGAGGTGGACGGTCAAATTTTTGTTCCCGCTGTGGAGATCATGGATTTACTGGGTCGCAGCGTCGTTGTAAAAGAGGACAGACCATAAAACTTTCAGTTAAAGAAAAGACGGTTTTCAGCAACGACTTTTTACTTTTTCGCTTTTTCGTCTTTTTGCTTTTTTATATTGACAAATATTTCTCGATATGATTTTATAATGACCTGTTAAACCGTGGATGCAGAAATCAAACCGTCAGCGCGCTTACAGAGAGTCCGAGAGGGTGAAAGTCGGGCAGAAAGCGGGGCGGCAAATGGACTGCGGAGGGCGCGGGGAAAGGGAAAGTGGAATTGCCGTTTCCCGATTATCTGGCGACGCGAGGCCGGCGTTATGGGCAGGGGGCGTGATGGCGCTCCGGTGAGAGGGCGATTTTATCGTCAAGCAAGGTGGCACCGCAGATGATTTACGTCTGTCCTTGTGGTACGGGAGTACCTGTGGGACAGGCGTTTTTTGTTTGTTCCGGGGACGCCGTGGGGTGGGTGTGACTTTTATTTTTTTACTTTTATGTAAAAAGGAGCAGGTGGGTATGATGGGTATAATGGGCAGGAACGTCGGAATTTCCGTGAAAAAAATGGGTGTGTTGTTTTTGGCGGCGCTGGCTGTTGTCTTTTGCGGGCGGGTTGAGGCCGCTCCTCTCAAAGGCGGCGTTTACCGAGTCGGGATCGTACAGCTTATCGACAATGGGGCCTTCGCGGACATGCGAGAGGGATACATCGCCCGGATGCGGGAATTGGGTTACGGCGAGGACAAAATGACCTTCGACTACAAAAACGCCCAGGGCGATATGAGCAACCTGAACTCAATTTGTCAGAAAATGGCGGACTCGGACCTGGACGCCATCGTGACCATCGCGACTCCGCCCACTCAGGCCATGGTCAACCTGAGCCCCAAAGCGCCCGTTTTTTTCATCGCCGTTTCCAACCCCGTCGCGGCAGGCGTCATCACGAAGATGGAAAAACCGGATAAAAACGCCACAGGAACCTCCAACGCCATTCCGGTGGACGAAATGTTCCGCCTTGCCGCGAAGATCACGCCGAACGTCAAAACTTTTGGAATTCTTTACAGCAACGGCGAGGTCAACGCGGTCAACACCGCCAAAGCTGCAAAGGCCTTTCTGGATCAAACAAAACTCTATGCGTACAAAGAGGCCATTGCCACGTCCTCTTCCGAGGTTCAGCAGGTGGCCCAGTCCCTGGTGGGAGCGGTGGAGGCCATTTTCATCCCCAACGACAGCATGATCCAGAGCGCCATGCCTCAGGTGGTGGGGGTCGCCAACGAGGCCAAAATCGCCACCTACGGAAGCTCCGCGGTTATGGTCAACTCCGGAGCCTTCGCCACGATCAGCATCGACGATCACGTGATTGGCGCCCGAACCGCCGATATGGTGGACCGCTATCTGAAGGGCGCTTCCGTGGAGGACATCCCTTCGGTGGTCATCTCTGATTTTGTCACGCTGTTCAACAAAACCACCGCTGACGCCGTCGGCGTGGAGATTCCGGAAGAATTTGCGAAAAACTCCGTCCTCGTGAAATAAGTCAGAGCAATCAGGAAGGTAAAAGTAATGACTTTGTTTTTTGGCTCGCTTCATCTGGGGTTGATCTACGGCCTGATGGCTCTGGGCATTTACATCACTTTCCGGATCCTGGACACTCCGGACCTGACGGCCGACGGCAGCTTCACCCTGGGGCTGGCCGTGTCCGCTTCGATGACCGTGCTGGGGATGCCCGTTTACGGGATCCTGCTGGGCATTTTCGCCGGAGCGGCGGCGGGGGCGGTCACCGGCATTCTTCAGACCAAGCTGAATATTCACCCTATCCTCGCCGGGATACTCACCATGAGCGGCCTCTACACCGTCAATCTTTTCATTCTGGGGGATCGTTCCAACGTGTCTCTCTTGGGGTCGCCCCATCTGTTTTCCATGGCGCTGACCTTTTTCCCCCATCTGGATCGGGATATCGTCCGGCTGGTCCTGACGTTTTTGCTTTGTCTTGTCTGTTTTGCGGTACTGGTGTGGTTTTTTCACACGCACCTGGGGCTTTGTGTCCGCGCCACGGGAGACAACGACGCGATGGTGAGAGCGTCGTCCATCAATGTGGACGCCATGCGGGTGGTGGCCGTCGCGCTTTCGAACGCCTGCACGGGCTTTTCCGGAGCGGTTGCGGCGCAGTATCAGGGCTTTGCGGATATTGGCGCCGGAGTGGGCATGATGGTGGTGGGGCTGGCCTCGGTCATTATCGGGGAGATGTTTTTCAGCCGCCGTTCCGTGACGCTGGGTTTGCTTGCGGCGATCTGGGGTTCCATCCTCTACCGGCTGATTATCGCCCTTGCGCTCAAAAGCGACTTTTTCCCCGCCTACGCCCTTCGGCTGGTCTCCGCGCTGATCGTCATGATCGCGCTCTCTCTGCCCGCCGTGAGAAACCGGCTGAAGCTGGCCGGACTGAAACGGGAGGCTCTGCGCAATGCTCGCGGTTGAGGAAGCGCGGAAGGTTTTTCAGCCGGGAACGCCCAACGAGCACGTGGCGCTGGACGAATTGAGCATCGATCTGAAAGAGGGAGAGGTCGTGACGCTCATCGGTTCCAACGGGGCCGGAAAATCCACCCTGCTCAACGCCATAACGGGAGGTTTTCTGCTGGACGGCGGACGCGTCGTTCTGGGCGGGGAGGATATAACCTGGCTTCCTCCCCACAAAAGGGCCTTCATGATCGGTTATCTTTTTCAGGATCCCCTGAAAGGAACGGCTCCCGGCATGACCATAGAGGAAAATCTGGCTCTGGCCTGCAGCCGGCATTCAACACCCCAGGGCGGAGGGATTTTCGGATTTCTGAAGCGCTGGCCCCTGCGCCCCGGAATCAATAAAAAGGACTCCGCTCTTTTTCGGGATCTGCTGGCCCGCTTCGGGATGGGGCTGGAAGATCGCATGGAAACCCGGGCGGGACTTCTCTCCGGAGGGCAGCGGCAGGCTCTGGCCCTGCTCATGGCAACCGCGGCCAACCCCCGTCTGCTTCTGCTGGACGAACATACCGCCGCTCTGGACCCCGCCGCCGCCGAAAAAATCATGGCCATCACCCGGGAGACGGTGAAGGAAAGAAACCTCACCACGATGATGGTCACCCATAACATCCAGCAGGCGCTGCGTTTTGGGACGCGCACCGTCATGCTGGAGGACGGGCGCATCATCCTCGATATTTCCGGAGAGGAACGGAACAAAATGACGATTCCCCGGCTGATGGAGCTCTATTCTCAGCACAGCCGGAAGGGTCAGCCTCTGGACAACGACCGTATGCTGTTGGAGTGACCCGGCTCCAGGTGATCTCCAACCAGCCGAAAAACCCGCCGGGAGCGGAAGCCCTCCAAACCCGGCGGAAGGGAAACAGAGCCCCTCACGAAAGACTGGACAGGATGGCGGCGCGGCTGACGATGCCTTCGAGCCGCCCCTGATCGTCGATGACGGCCAGAGGAAAAGGCGTGTCGGAGGCAACCCCGATGATGTCGCTGATCAGTGCGTTCTGCTCCACCTGTACCACGTTGTGCATGATGATGGAGGAAACCGAGGAAAGATGGTCGGTCCTGGCCTGCAGCGCGGAGGAAAGCGTCACGATGCCGATGAATTTCATTCCCTTTCCGATGACGTAGGCCGTCGAGACGTTGTTTTCCCGCATCTCCCGAATCGCTCCGATGGGGTCGGAATTCTCCCGAATCAGGCAGGAAGGGGTGATCATGACGTGCCGGACGCTCAGAATCTTCGTTCTGTCGATGGTCTCCAGAAAATCCCGAACATAGTTGTTTGCGGGGGAGAGGGTGAGCTCTTCCGGAGTGCCCAGCTGCTCGATTCGCCCGTCCCGCATGATTCCCACGGTATCCCCCATTTTGAAGGCTTCGTTGATGTCGTGGGTGATGAAAATAACGGTTTTACCCAGCTTTTTCTGGATTGAAAGCAGTTCGAACTGGATGTCGTGGCGGGCCAGAGGGTCCAGCGCCGAAAAGGGCTCGTCCATCAGGAGAAGTTCAGGGTTGTTGCAAAGGGCCCGGGCGATCCCGACCCGCTGGCGCATCCCGCCGGACAGGTCGTGGATGGGTTTGTTCTCCCAGCCCTTCAGCCCCACCAGCTCGATCATTTCCATGGCCCGGTTCTCCCGTTCGACTTTCGGGAGGCCCCGCACGTCGAGACCATAGGCCACGTTGCCCAGAACGTCGCGATGGTTCATCAGACCAAACCCCTGAAAAACCATGGAAATTTTGGAGCGTCGAAGATCGCGCAGTTCCCGTGGGGTCATATGAACCACGCTGCGCCCCTCGAAGAGAATTTCTCCGGCCGTCGGGCGCTGAAGCATGTTGATGCAGCGGACCACGGTTGATTTGCCGCTGCCGGACAGTCCGATCAAGGCGAAGATTTTACCCCGCTCCACGTCGAAGGATACATCGTCGATGGCGATGGTCACTCCGGTTTTTTTCAGGATTTCCTCCTTGCCGGCGCCCTCCTGCAGCATCCGTCGCGCGGCTATTTTATTGACGCCGAAGAATTTGCGGAGATGCCGAACGCTCAGCAGGATGTCGCTTTCCTCCTGTTTCATCTCCTCCTTAAGGTCATCAAGCCCCGCGGCTGAAACGACGGAATCAGCCGCAGGCAGGGTTCGCGTGTCCTCGTTCATGAGACTTTCCTTTCGCTTCGTTTGATGGACTTCTGGGTCAGGCGGTCCAGAATGATGGCGACGAAGACGATGGAGATGCCGGGCATAAGAGCGCGTCCCATCTCCGTGCGGTTGGTGGCGACCAGGATCTCCATGCCCAGACCGTTGGCTCCGATCAGGGCGCAGGTGACCACCATGCCCATGGCCATCATGATGGTCTGGTTGATGCCCGTCATGATGGTGGGCAGGGCCTGAGGCACCTGAACGCCGAAAAGAAGCTGCAGGCGGGTGGACCCAAAGGCCAGCCCCGCCTCCACAACCTCTTTGTCCACGTAGCGTATCCCGTGACTGGTCAAACGGATCATGGGCACGATGGAATAAAACAGCGTCGCCATGACGGCGGGGGTTTTGCCCACGCTGAAGAGCATCGCCGCCGGAATCAGGTAGACGAAGGAAGGAATCGTCTGCATGAAGTCCATGACGGGCTGCATGACGGCCTCCACATAGCGGTTCATGGCCACCAGCACGCCCATGGGAAATCCGAGGAGCAGCGCCAGCGTTACGGAGAGGACGATGATGGAAAGGGTTTGGAGCATCAGGGCCCAGAGGCCGAAGCTCCCCACCAGGAAGAGCATCGCGCCGTAAAGAGCCCCGACCTTCCAGCTGCGGCTCGTGCGATAGCCTCCCCAGACCGCCAGGAGAATCAGCAGCCACCAGGGGATGAGGGTCAGGCATCCCTCGATGCCGTTCAGGGTCCAGACCGTGATGGTTTTGATGGCGGCCAGGGAAGCGCGGTGATCCCGGCTGAACTGCCGTATGGCGTCGTCGATAACCGTGCCCGGGTTGAAGGTCAGGGCGTCGGGAAATTTCAAAAGCCACTCGTTCATGGAAGTCGGACCCTTACTGCCCGCTCAGGGCGGTGCGGACTTTTGCCGCCTGCTCCGGCGTCAGCCAGTCGTCCAGAAGCGAGTCGTGATTTTGCAGAAACCACACGACCGTACGCTGATGGCTTTCCCGTGTATCCTTGAGGTGAGCCAAAGCCTCGGAAACAAGAGTGGACCCTGTTTTGTATTTTTTGAAGAAATCGAGAAGCTCCGGGGCCTTGTCGGGGAAATGGGAGCCGCAGACGATGCGAAGGGGCTGTTTTGGAACCTCGCAGGCGCCCTTCTGGAACAGCTCCGGATCGTAAGGCGCGTCCTCCAGCAAAACGAGGTCCAGCTTCCCCGTGATCCAGGACGGGGAGTAACAGTACCCCACCCAGGGTTCTCCCAGGTTGCAGGCGCTTTCCAGAGAGGCGAAGAGCACGGCTTCGCTGCCCGTTCTGAAGTAGTTCCACGTTTCGTCCAGCTTGTAGTATCCGTATTTTTTGAACATGATCTCGTCGATCATCCATCCGGGCACGGCCCCGTAAAGGCGTCCCCGCCCCGGTTCTTCAGGGTCTTTGAATACGTGGGCGTATCGAATCAGGTCCGCCACATTTTTCAGGTCCGGAGTCAGGGGCTTGATTCCCCGGGAGGCATCCCCCTCAATCATGTAGCGGGGAACGTAAAAACCCTGGGCGCTGTCGGGCACCAGAATCCCAAGGGGAATCACGTCTCCCCGGGCCACGTCCTGCGGGTAAGTGGCGATGTTGTCCGTCCAGCTCTCGATGTCCAGGTCCACGTCGCCATTGATCATTCCCTGCCAGTTCAGGTTGCTGGATCCCGTGGAAAACTCCACGCGGTAACCTTCAAATCCATTTTCGATAATGAATTTTGCGAGCTCGTTGTGGAACATCTGGCTGTCCCACTGGTTGTTGGAAAATACGATCAACTGAGAGGCGGCTGCCCTGGAGCCGGAGAAAAATATCCCTGCCAACACCAACAAAGTCATCAGGAAAAGTACGCGTACGCGTTCAGCGAACATATTGCTCAACTCCTTTGAATAATGTGCCCGTTCGGGCTTTGGATACTTACGATTAAAGCCTCCTTTGAATTTAAGAAAACTTATTGATTGAAGAAAACTTAACAAAAACTTAACGAGAAATTAACGGAAATTTAACAGCTACAAGGATTTATCAATTCTTGTTATTTATATTATCTCAGGCGGAGTCTGTTTGTCAAAAGCAAATCTGCATATAATTAACAGTAAAAGTACAGAAGTGTGAGAATGTGGATGATTTATACCAGGTTCCCAATCCTTTGAACCTGTGGAAGAGTCTTTTCTGCAAACTTCGTTATAAAATAAATGAAAAACTTTGCAGTCCGGATTTTTATATGAGGACAGGGAGTTCTTCCAGGAGGCGTTAAGATGAGTTGGGAAACGGTTGATGGAGTTTTCAAACTGAGCTTTGATCCGCTTTTCACCACGGCTGTGGCCGCGCTGCTGTTTATCACGGGGGTGACACTGAAGCGTCATATTTCGTTTTTGGCTCGTTTTTGTATTCCGTCCGCGGTTGTGGGCGGCCTGATCATGGCCTCCGTCGCGCTGGTCCTGCATCATCAGGGGAACGGGAGCAGCATCTCCTTCGCCACGACGCTTCAGTCGCCGATGATGCTGGCCTTTTTCACCACGGTGGGAATCGGGGGCAGCCTTGGACTGCTGAAACGGGGAGGGCTGGCCCTGATCGTCTACCTGGTTTCCTGCTGGGTCCTTGCGGTGTTCCAGAACGGTTTCGGCGCGGGCTTGGCCTCCGCGCTGGGCATCCATCCCGTGTTGGGCGTTATGGCGGGAGCCGTTTCGCTGGAGGGCGGGCACGGCGCGGCAGCCGCCTTCGGACCGACCGCTGAGGGACTGGGCGTTGCGGGAGCCTCGGCGGTTGCCATCGCCTCCGCCACCTATGGGCTCATCGCAGGCGGTCTTTTGGGCGGCCCCGTATCCAGCTGGCTGGTCAGCAGCAAAAAACTGGAGCTGGTCGCCTCTCAGGACAACCTCTACAAAGAGCATCGGGAAGAGAGAAAAACGAAAGTCCTGGACAAAAGTTTCGACCTTTTCCGTATGCTGGCGCTGGTGCTGGTGATCATGGCCTTGGGGAACATCGTCTCAAACTGGATCAACGAACAGGCCAAAAACGTCTGGCAGTGGAAAAACTTCTCTCTGCCCGGCTACGTGGGAGCCATGTTCGTGGCGGTCATCTTCCGCAACCTGAACGATGCTCTGAAGATTGTCGAACTGCACGAAAAAGCGGTGGAATGCATCGCCGACGTGTCCATCGGAATGTTCCTCACCATGGCGATGATGACTCTGCGGATTTGGGACCTTTACGATCTGGCCGTTCCTCTGGTGGTCATCCTGCTGCTTCAGACTCTGGCGCTGGTGCTGATCGCGGTGTTTATCCTTTTCCCATTGCTGGGGAAGGACTACGACGCGGCCGTGATGTGCGCGGGATTTTTGGGCCACGGACTGGGAGCGACCCCCAACGCCGTCTCCAACATGAGCGCGGTCTGCGAGCGTTATGGCGTGATGTCCTACAAGGCTTTCCTGATCGTTCCTCTGTGTGGGGCGGTTCTCATCGACCTGGTGGGCATTCCCAACATCGTCTGGTTCATCAACTATCTGACCTCTCACTGACCTGACGGCTGCTGCAAAAAAACGAATATCGACAGGGTCGGGAGCCCAAGGTTGGTTAATTGCAAAAGCAACCGCAAGCCGTGCAGGCGCCCCGTGTCAGCATATTGATAGTCCTCCCATGCCTTATCCGAGAAAATCTTATTCATCGGTCAGGGTTCTGGGGGCGCATCGGCCTCGCTGGAGCTGCGCCACGGATTCCAGGAGATCGGCGTAATCTTTGGCGTTCGCGCGGATGTAGAGATTTTCCATGATGTTGTTATACTCCGCCGTGAATGTCCTGCAGGGTTATTATACAGTCAGCGGAGGGTTTTTTCATTTAAACTTCTTTCCCCCCGCTCGTCCGGGTCAGAAAAACCGAAAAAATTTTTGAGAAACTATTATTTAATATATTGACAGAAAAAATACTTAGGTTTATCATTCCCCTTACTTTCTTATTATTAATAATTGACAGGATGATGATAACAGCGATGAATGAGATTTTGGAAGTGGGTTTCGGAGTAGTTAAAATTGGCGGCGCTGTGGGAAACGATCCTTCCAGTTTTCTGGAGGAGCTGGCTTCTCGTGTGAAGCGGGGAGAACGCTGGGTTCTGGTTCACGGGGCCAGCGGGCCCATGGAAATGCTGTGCCGTTCCTGCGGGATCGAACCTCTGTACGTGACGAGTCCCAGCGGTTACCGCAGCCGTTTTGTGGGAGAAAAGGAGCTGACTCTTTTCGAAGCGGCGTGCTGTCACTATTCCGTCGAACTTTCCTGGAAGCTGGGGAAGTACGGTGTCGGATCTCTTCCTCTGTATCCTTCCCATGCCGTCACGGCGAAGGCCTCCCGCAAGGACAGCCTCCGGTCGGTTGAAAACGGCAGGGTTCGCATTCTTCGTGGAAATTACAGCGGGACGGTGTGCGGTTTCGACCCCGCTCCCGTGCGTGACGCCTGGGAACGGGGACTGCTTCCCATGCTGCCGCCTTTGGCTTCGGACGAACAGGGCAACAGCCTCAACGTGGACGGAGATCGCATGGCCGCCGCGGCAGCCGTGGCCCTGGGGGCGGATACGCTGATCATCCTGAGTAACGTTCCGGGCATTTTGCGAAACGTAGAAGATCCCCAGAGCCGGGTGGAAAACGCCGACTTTGGAATGTGGGGAGAACTGGAGTCTCTGGCGCAGGGAAACATGAAGCGGAAGCTCCTTGCGGCCCGGGAGGCGCTGGAAGGCAGCGTGAGCCGGGTGATCCTGGCCGACAGCCGCAGGGAGAACCCCATTACCCGGGCCCTTGCGGGAGGAGGTACGACGCTGTGTCGGGTCTCTACGGCAGCCGCGGTCTAGAGATCGTCGAAGGGCGGGGAGCTGTCGTCCGGGATTCGACGGGAAAAAGTTACGTCGATTTCCTGTGCGGAAACGGTTCCGCCCTCTTTGGACACACGCATCCCGTACTGGTGGAAGCCGCTCAAAAGGCGCTTTTGTCGCCCTGGACGATTTCTCCCAGCCTTATCAGCAGTTCACGGGACGGATTGCGAAAGGTTTTATCCGAACTTCTTCCGGAGGGCAGGGTTTTTCTCTGCAACAGCGGAACGGAGGCCATTGAGGCCGCTCTGAAACTGGCTCTGAGCTTCAGGCCCGGACGCAAAAAAATCGTGGCTCTGCGACGCGCCTTTCACGGGAGAACTCTGGGAGCTCTGGCCCTCACCTTCAACCCGCAGTATCGAAGGGCCTGGGGTGATTTTCTGCTGCCCGTACAGCACGTGGCCCTGGACGACGCGCCCCAGGCGATCGACGAGGAAACCGCCGCGGTATTCCTGGAGCCGGTGCAGGGTGAAGGAGGCGTCTATCCTCTGGACGAGGCGGCGGGAAGCGCCATAACAAAGGCCTGTCGGGCTGCCGGAGCGTTGCTCGTGACCGACGAAATTCAGAGCGGCTGGGGACGCTGCGGCTCTGTCCTGGCGGGATCCCGAATTGGTCTGGAGCCGGACATTGTGGCTCTGGCGAAGGGACTCGCAGGGGGGCTGCCCGTGGGGGCGACGATCTGGAAGGGAGAGCTGGGAGATTTCCCGCCGAAAGGTCATGGCAGCACCTACGGGGGAAATCCCGTTGTGGCGTCCGTGGCTCTGGCTTCCTGGAACCTGCTTCACACCGAGAGGTATCCTGAAAGCGCCCTGGAAAACGGAGATTTTTTCGCATCGCTGATAAAAGACCTGAAGTCGCCGCTGATTCGCGAGATTCGCCATCGGGGACTTCTTTTTGGAGTGGAGCTCACCGTCAGGGCTGACCTCGTGGTGAAGGGACTGCAGGGACAGGGCGTCCTCGCGTTGAACGCCGGCCCGCAGGTGGTGCGCTTTCTTCCGCCTTTCACCGCGGAAAGAGAACATTTCTGCACTGTGGCTAAGACTTTGGGGGAGGTCCTGGCGGGCCTGAAGAACCTTCGAGAGAATGCGGCGGACTGAATTCGACGCCTCGAAAATACGGGAACTGCTGATCCGGATGGTTGAAATTCCGGGCGTCACTTATGCCGAAAAGGAAGCCTGCGATTACTTCGCGCAGGCTTTGTCTGATTATGGCTGGGAGGACGTCCGTCTGGACGAGGCGGGCAATGTCGTTGCCCGGAGAGGTTCGGGACAAAGGGAAATCGTTCTGCTGGGGCATATCGATACGGTGCCCGGGGGGCCGGCGTTCCGGGTGGAAGGCGATATTCTGCATGGACGGGGCAGCGTCGACGCCAGAGGGCCGCTTTGCGCCTTCGCCGTCGCGGGGGGAATGGCGGAGATCCCCGAGGGCTGGAAACTGACTCTGATTGCGGCTGTGGCTGAGGAGGGCGATTCCCGTGGGGCAAAATACATCATGCCCCTGCATTCTCCCGCCGCCTGCGTGATTGGAGAGCCCTCCGGCGTCAGCGGCGTCACACTGGGGTACAGGGGTTATCTGAGACTGCAAATTTCCGCCCGCGACGGAGGGGCTCACCGCAGCGGCGACGCGGGGCCTCTCACGGCCTGTCTGCTGGCGGCGTCGGACATTCTGAAAAGAGTGGAGGAGCGCGACGACCCGGGCAAACCCGTCGTTGAGCGCCCTTCAGGGGCGGTTATCGCCATGAACGGAAAGGAAGCGGGAGAGCGTTTCGGCTTCGTGGACCTGGATGTCCGGCTGCCCCTCGGCGTGTCGCCGGAAGAATGGGCGGAGGAGTTCATCGCCCTGGGAGAAGGCCGGGGGGTTCGGGTGAAGTTCATTTCCTCCATGCCGGCCCGCGTCGTCGACAAAAGCGACCCTCTTGTCCGTGCCCTGCGGGTGGAGGTGCGAAACGCGGGACTGACTCCGAGACTGCTGGCGAAGGGGGGAACGGCGGACTTCAATCTGGCCGCGGACTGGGGATGTCCGCTGGCGGCCTACGGTCCCGGAGATTCGAAGCTCGACCACACCGCCGAAGAACACATTGACCTGAACGAATACCTGATGTCCATATCGATTCTGAGAAAGGCGCTGGAACGCTTTATGATCGAAAGCACCTGATGCATACCGGGAAAAAGGAGGACTGTCGCATGATTGGGACGTATATTGACGAAAGCGAAAGGAAGCTTCAGGAAAAGGGAATTGCCTCCAGATATTCGGGCGCGCGGGGAAATTCTCCGCGAATCACGAGAGAATACAACGATTCTCTTTTGATCGAGATGCGGGTTATCGACTCGGTCAGGGCCTCGACGAAGTTCAAACTTTTTGGAGCGGAGTTTTCCATGCCGGTGATGACTGCCGCGCTTTCCAGCCTCGACAACGTTTATCCCGGGGGCATGGTGGAGCTTGCCCGGGGAGCGGCTGCTGCCGATGCGGTCATGTGGGCCGGAATCGGCGATGAAAAAGAGCTCGCCGCCATGACGGCCACAGGAGCGAAGACCATCAAAATCGTCAAACCCTACGCCGATCACGACCAGGTTTACGAAAAGCTCGCGCAGGTGGAGAAACACGGGGCCTTCGCCACGGGGATGGACATTGATTTCGTGTTCGGGAACCGGCTGAAAAGAGGTTACGCGATGTCGTATCCGGTGGGCCCCAAAACCCTGAACGACCTCAAGGGCTTTGTGAAAGCGACAAAACTGCCCTTTATCCTGAAAGGCGTCCTGAGTGAAAAAGACGCCGTCAAGGCGCTGGAGGCGGGGGCCGCCGGAATTGTGGTTTCCCATCATGGGGGAGGCGTTCTGGACTACGCCGCGCCGCCTCTGATGGTGCTTCCGCGTATTGTGAAAGTGATCGGCGGTCAGATTCCCATCTTCGTGGACTGCGGCATGGCCAGCGGCGCTGACGTGTTCAAGGCTCTGGCCCTTGGCGCGAACGCGGTTTGCATCGGCAGGGCCGTCATGGGCGGGCTGGCCTCGGAGGGGGCCGAAGGCGTGCGTCAGATTCTGGCCGGTATCAACGAGGAACTGAGAGACCTCATGAGCCTTACGGGAGCGCCGGACCTGCAAAGCATCGACCCGGAGGTCATTCTGCACCTCTGATGCCAATTTAAAATAAGTGGTCTTTTCCGCCTGTGCCTTCGAAAGCGTCCGGGGCAGGGAGAGAGGGTCTGTCCCCCTGCCCTTCGGTTTCACGAAGGAGCTTTCAGGGGACTTCGCGGGGACGAAGAGCGGCCTTTTTGTTCGAACGCGGATCCCAGCGTTTCAGAGTCGCGTAGATCTCGTCGGGCTCCACGGGTTTGGTCAGGTGGTCGTTCATTCCGCTTCTGAGGCTGACCTCTTTGTCTTCGCTGGTGGCGTGGGCGGTCATGGCGATAATGGGCAGGCCGCTGTATTTTGGATTGGCGCGAATCCTCTCCGTGGCGGCCAGACCGTCCATCTCCGGCATTTGAATGTCCATGAGCACGATGTCGTAATCGCCCTTCTCCAGTATGTCCAGGGCTTCCTTTCCATTGTTCGCCGGGGTGGCCTCGACCCCCATGGAGGACAGAATTTCGATGGCGATCATCTGATTGATTTCGTTGTCCTCGGCCAGCAGGACGCGCAGTCCCTTCAGGTCGGAGTCGGGGGCGGCGCTTTCCGCGTCCGGGGCTTCCTTCTGAGCCTCCAGATGGGACGGCAGTTTGAACGTGATCGTGAAAGAAAACGTGCTGCCCCTGCCCGGGGTGCTTTCGCAGCGGATTTCTCCCCCCATGAGCTCCACCAGACTGCGGCTGATGGCAAGGCCAAGCCCGATTCCTCCATATTTACGGGTGGTGGAAGAATCCACCTGACTGAAGGGTGTGAAGAGTTTCTTCATGTCCTCCGGAGTCATGCCGATACCCGTATCCTGCACCTCGAACAGCAGCGTGGCGCTGTCGGAGGTTCCGGAGCGCCGAATAACGTGGAGGGTCACGCTCCCCGAGGGGGTGAATTTGATGGCGTTGCTCACGAGGTTGAACAGCACCTGCTCCACTCTCAGACAGGCGCCCTCCAGCCCGTCCGGCACGTCGTGGTCGATTTCCACCCACAGAGCGAGGCTCTGTTTTTTGGCCTCGTCCGCCACCATGTCCCGGACTCTGTTGACCATATCCCGAAGTGAAAATTCCGACGTTTCCATGGCGATCTGGCCCGCGTCGATTCGGGAGAAATCCAGAATGTCGTCGATGACCCGCAGGAGAATGCGGGCGGAGTGCGCCGCCTGATCAGCGTATCTCTGCTGCGTATCGGTCATTTCCGTCTGGGAGAGAAGGTGCGTCATCCCCAAAATCGCGTTCATGGGCGTGCGAATCTCGTGGCTCAGGTTGGCGAGAAATTCGCTTTTGACGTGGGCGTTTTTCTCCGCCAGATCGTGAGCCTGACGCAGTTCTTCTTCTTTTTTGAACATCTCTTCCATCATGATCTTTTGTTCCTGCAGGCTGCGCGTGTATCCGATCAGGTTGTACCCTTCGCCCCTTTTCAGCCTCACCATGGTGATTTCCGAGGGGATGGCCTCGCCGGACAGGGTTTGATGCATCCATTCGAACCGGGCGTAACCGGAAATGAAGGCTTTTTTGATCCATTCCCAGGCCGTTTCACGGGAAGGACTCCCGTCGGGCTGAAATTCAGGGGATAATTCGTCAAATTTTTCGAGGTATTCCTTTTTATCTTTGACTCCGAAAAATCGCACGGCCTCGTCGTTGCAGTCGATCCGGTTGCCCCGCTCGTCCCAGAAGGTGCAGCACATGGGCGTGGTGTTGAGCATGATGCGGGTTCTTTCCTCGGCCTCGGCCAGCCGCTGTTCCACCAGAATCGCCGACAGGAGCGCGCCGATGGCCTGCACCGTCTCCATGTCGTACCGTCCCAGCCGGGAGAGGAAGGGCCCTGCCTCCACCATGCGCCCTGTGATCAGTATCGCCGCGACCTCGTTTTGCAGGAGGATGGGGACGGAAATCAGATAGGGCAGGTCGAGGGTCGTCCGCAGCTCCTCCATGTGCTGCAGGGAGTCGGCGCCGTTGATCAGCACCGGATGCTCAGGGTCCAGCAACGCCGCGTCCACCGGGAAATGCTGGGCCATGATTTCCGCCTTTTTGTCTGAGGGGTATCCCTGCAGAACGGAGGGGGAGAACAGGCCCTCCCTGTCGGGGGTGAGCACCACCGTGCGCTGCATGTTCAGGGTGGCGTTGATGCGTCGGGTCACGGGGACGAAGAGGCTTTCGTAGCTGGCCTCCTCCTGTCTCAGGGATACGGACAGCTCCGCCAGCAGGGCGAATCCCCGCCGCTTTTGCTCCAGCTCGTGGCGAATGACGATGGACTGCGTGTCCAGCGACAGAATTTTCGCGGCGTTCTGCTCGGTGAGATAACGGAGGTACTTCAGCTCCTGAAGCAGGCTCTGAAGCCCGGGGGAGGGGTTCTGAAGCTCCGGAATCTCCGGATTGTTGAGGTCGGCGGTACTCATCGGGCCACGCTGAACAGACAAAAAACACCCGTCCAGTCCAGCCCTCTTGGACGGCCTCCGATGGGGGCGATTTCCACTCCCGTGTACATCCCCAGCAGAGGAACGCGGTTGGCGACGATTTTCTGCACCATGACGGCGTCTTCCATATCGATCCCTCCATATCCGGCGGCGCGGCCGGCACAGTCGATATACAGCGCAAAAACGGGTTCCCGTCCTTTGATGCGGCTGAAAAGCTCTTCAATTTGCGGCTGCATGTACTGGAGGTCGAAACTGCGGCACATGATCTGAAACTCCGTGCCCTCCACCATGTCCGGCTCGAACATGACGATGCCCTGGCGCTGTTTGTCGATGGCGAGGCAGAGGCGGCTCGCGTAGTTGTTTTCGTCAAATTTTCCCCATTTGTCGCCTCTGTTGACCCCAAGGATCAGGAAGAAGGGATAGCTTTCCGGCGAAATGGCGGAGTTCAGCAGACCGTCGAGAAAGGAAAGAGCCGGCTGACCGTTGATTTCGAGGATGGTTTGCCCGTCGGCCTTCGTCACCGTGTAATAACGGGTCGCCGGACGGCAGCCGTGCATGATCACGTTGTCGATGCGAATATTTCCGGAAAAGGCCAGCATCATCGCGTGGTGTTCCCCCACGGTTTCCCCCAGCCACTGGCGGGTGGGGGTGCAGGCATAGTCCCCCTGCATTCCGGCCCCTGTCAGGTCGGGGAGAAAACCCAGCCCCTCTTCCATGCCGGCCAGCAGGCGGGTAGCCATCACCAGACGCATACCGCCTCCCGTCCGATCGATAGCGTCATAAAAAAGCATCAGGGGCGATGTTTTGGTGACGCCCATGGAGCTCAGCCTCTCTCCCAGATGCCGGCCCGCTTCCTGCTCGTCTCCCAAAAGTCCGCCTTCGGTGAGGATGTCGCAGTGAGCCTCTTTGAGCCAGAGGCAGGCCGTTCCCACCTGGTCTCCCGCGTATCCGAACCGGTCGTTGGTGATGATGCCTACAGCGCCTCCTCCCACCACAGAAGCGGCTCCCGTGACGGAGGTGACGGCGTCCCGCAGAGCCTGCGCGTCGTGCCGGGCGGTGGCGTAAAGCAGCACAAGATCGCAGGGGTCGTCCCGTCCGGCCTGTTCAAGGGCCTCCGTCGCCGCCTGCCTGCCTGCCGCCGCGGAATCCGGATTGTCGCTGTATCCTACACCCGCGTACATTTACAACTCCCTGTGATACAGAAGGACTCCATAGTTGAAAAAGCTCCTCCCTGGATAATCTTTCCTTAAAAATCTCTTCTTAATGAAGGACTTTCCCATTTTATATCACTTTTGATGAAAAGGCCAAAGTAAAATATAAAAATTAAGAATCATTATTCCCTTCATTATTTCCTGCCTTCGTTAATCCCTGCTCTCCGGATTTTTCCGGACGAACGGTATTTTGTCCCGCAATATTTTATGCACAGGCTCTTTTATCCGTCTTGCGGAAAAGCGATGCTTTTTTACGGAAAAATGGTCTGAAACTGCCGCTCAAATGTGACGGAAGACCTGCATGAAGCGATACAAAGTCTCCGCTATGCATTATAATGAATGGCCTTATGATATTGTCCTGAAAGGTGACTGATAGATATGAGTACCGGAAAAAGTGTCAGGAAAAGCACAATGTTTTTTCTGTGGCTGGGGGCCTCCATTTCCATTTCGGAGATTTTTACGGGAGGTCTGGTCGCGCCTCTGGGGCTGACCAGAGGGACGCTGGCGATTGTTTTGGGACACCTTATCGGGTGCGCTCTTCTGGCCTTCGGCGGGCATCTTTCCTATGTGCGGAAAGAGAACGCCATGAGCTGCGTCGTCTGGTCCTTCGGACGGGGAGGGGGCGCTCTGATCGCCCTCTGCAACGTCATTCAGCTCATCGGGTGGACGATTGTAATGATCGTTCAGGCCAGCAGCGCCCTTGTGGGTGTGACCTCCCTTCCCTTCAGTCCTGTGACTTTTTGTCTCGCCGTGCTCGTGTGCGTGTGGGCGCTGATCTTCGGAAGCCCCGTCCAGAAGCTGAACGACATCGCGGTGATTCTGCTGTCAGTGCTCTGCGTCGTCCTGTTTTCCGAGGCCCTGGGCGTCGTCGGGAACCCCGTCGCGGCTCTGAGCGAGGGCATGAGCATGACCCTGGCCGTGGAGCTTTCCATTGCCATGCCGGTGTCCTGGCTTCCTCTGATTGGAGATTACACATCGACGGCGGAGGACGAAACCTGTGCCTTCGGAGTTCCCTTCGCGGCCTATTTTGCGGGGAGCACCCTCATGTACCTGTTTGGACTGTACGTGTCCGTCAAAAGCGGGAGCGATATTTTTGCGTTCATAGCCGCCAGCCGCTTTACAGTGCCGGCCTGCGGCGTCGTCCTGCTGTCCACTCTGACCACCGCGTTTCTCGACCTCTACTCCGCCGCGGTTTCCTCGCAGTCCGTGGCGGGAGTGAAGAACAGCAAACTCGCCATTCTTGTCATCGGGGTTTTTTCCGGACTGATCTCAGTCTTTTTCCCCGTGGAGCGTTACAGCGATTTTCTGATGGGATTTCTGACCGTCATCGGCATGGTGTTCGTTCCCGTCTACGCGGTTTCTTTTTTGGATTTTCTGAAGGGTCGTCCGGCCTGCGAGAAGCCCTTTCAACCGGTGAACCTGGCTCTGGCGGCTCTGGGCATGGTGGCCTGCTGGCTGTTCGGCCGCTATGAAACCTGGATACCGACGCTCCTGACGATGGCCCTGATCTGGGCGCTGTACGAAATCACAGGACGGATTTGGCCCCATAAAAAAGCGGCGTAAAAAATCGGTATAAAAAACCATTTTTATTAATCAATTTGCTCTGTGATTGTTGCCCGATGGGAATATAGGCGTTACAATATGCCCTATATTCAGAAAACTTGGGCGGAGGTCAGTTAAAGAATGGACAGAGTATACAATTTCGGCGCCGGTCCCGCGGCGCTGCCACTGGATGTTTTGGTCAGAGCTCAGAAGGAATTTCTCTCATATGGAAAGACGGGCATGTCCGTTCTCGAAATAAGCCATCGCTCCAAAGCCTTCGAAGAAATCATCGCCGAAGCGGAAAAACTTTTCAGAGAACTCCTTGGAATTCCCGACAACTATTACGTCCTTTTCCTGCAGGGCGGCGCCACGCTCCAGTTTTCCATGGTCCCGCTGAACCTCATGTGCGGCTCCAAAAAGGCGGATTACGTGGTGTCCGGTTATTTTGCCGAAAGGGCCGCCGAGGAGGCCAGAAAATTCGGAGGGGTCCGCATCGCCGCGTCGTCGAAGGAGCAAAATTTTGCCTGCATTCCGCCTCTGTCTCCCACGTCCTTCAACCCGGAGGCGGATTACGTCCATATCACATCCAACAACACGATCTACGGCACGCGTTACACCTCTTTCCCCAACACCGGCCCGGTGCCTCTGGTGGCGGACATGAGCTCCGGCATTCTCTCCGAGGTGCTGGACGTGTCGCGTTTTGGGGTGATTTACGCCGGCGCTCAGAAAAACATCGGTCCCGCCGGTCTCTGTATGGTCATCATCCGGAAGGACCTGGCGGAATCCACCCCCGCCTCCATTCCCGTCATGCTGGAGTACCGAACCTGCGCCGAACATGGCTCGCTCTACAACACGCCGGGGACCTTC
The DNA here is from genome assembly GCA_031272035.1 of Synergistaceae bacterium. Lineage (NCBI taxonomy): Bacteria > Thermotogati > Synergistota > Synergistia > Synergistales > Synergistaceae > Synergistaceae bacterium. The sequence goes on along the minus strand of JAISUO010000058.1, from coordinate 7,581 downwards.
TCGGTCTATATCGCCAAACTGGTATTCGAGTGGCTCAAAGCGAAAGGCGGCGTGGCGGCTCAGGAGAAAATCAACCGGGAAAAGGCCGAAATGCTCTATGACTGCATCGACAAATCCTCTCTGTACAAAGGAACCGCGGATCGAGAGTTCCGTTCTCTCATGAACGTGACCTTTGTCCTGCCCAGCGAGGACCTGACGGCCGCGTTCATTTCCGAGGCCGCCGCCGCCGGGCTGGTGGGGCTGAAGGGACACAGGGCCGTGGGAGGCATCCGGGTCAGCCTTTACAACGCGGTGACCCCGGAGGCTGTCGTCGCGCTGTGCGATTTTATGAAGAAGTTCGAATCGGCTCACAAAATCTCATAAAAGCGGGACATAAGGACAGGACAATACAAAATCATGTTTAAAATTCTGACTCTGAACAGCATCTCCAAATATGGACTGAATGAATTTCCCTCCGCCGATTTTACCGTTGCGAACGACGTCTCTGCCCCCGACGGCATCCTTGTCAGAAGCGCTTCCATGCTGGATATGGAGCTGGGAAGCGGTCTTCTGGCCGTTGCCCGGGCGGGGGCCGGCTACAACAATATTCCCGTCGCCCGGTGTTCCGATGCGGGGATCGTGGTGTTCAACACCCCCGGCGCCAACGCCAACGCGGTGAAGGAGCTGACCCTGGCGGGCCTTTTGCTTTCTTCCCGCAAAATCGCCGAGGGCATGAGCTGGGTGAGGACCCTGAGGGGAACGGCGGACCTGGCGGCCAAAGTCGAGAAGGGCAAGGCGGATTTCACCGGCCCCGAACTGTCCGGCAAGCGAATCGGCGTGGTGGGGCTGGGCGCGGTGGGCGTCCTGGTGGCCAATGCCTGCGACGCCCTGGGCATGAACGTGGTGGGTTACGACCCGGGGCTGACGGTGGAGGCGGCCTGGTCGCTCTCCCGCAGCGTCACCCGCGCCGTGGATTTGGGGGGGCTGCTTCGAGGCAGCGACTACGTCACTCTCCATATTCCCCTGGTGGACGCGACCCGGGGAATCTTCAACGAAGAAGCGCTGGACCGGATGAAGCGCGGTTCACGCCTGATCAACTTCGCCAGAGGAGAGATCGTGAACAACGCGGCCGTGCTCAGGGCCCTTCAGACGGGGCGTCTGTCCCGTTACGTCACGGACTTTCCGGCGGAGGAGCTTCTGGGCGCGGAGGGCGTTCTCTCGCTGCCGCACCTGGGCGCTTCCACCCCTGAGGCGGAGGAAAACTGCGCGGTGATGGCGGCGCGGCAGCTCAGGGATTACCTGGAAAACGGCAACGTGAAAAATTCCGTCAACCTGCCCGACTGCGACAGCGGGCCGGCTCAAAAGGGGCGCGTCACCGTCATCAACCGGAACGTCCCCAACGTCGTCGGCCCCATCACGACGATCCTGGCGAACGAGGGCATCAACATCGCTCACATGCTCAACAGGAGCCGGGGCGACTACGCCTACAACATCATCGATATCGACAATCCCTGTTCCAAAAAGGCCCTGACCGGAATCGCGAAGATCGAGGGCGTCATTCGGGTGCGGCTTATTAATGGAAAATAATGAGATTCCGCCGCTCCCGGATATGAGGGAACGGAATTCTTTTGTTTTCGACTTCGATTCGACGCTGGTCTCCGTTGAAACGCTGGATACGCTGATCAAGCGAAATCTGCGAACCGACGAGGACCGGCGGAAAATCGACGACATCACGAAGCGGGCCATGAACGGCGAACTGGACTTTCAGACCTCGCTGAGTACGCGGCTGCGTCTGGCCCGTACGGAGAAGAAGGACTTCGCCCGGATGGCCGAAGAAATAGAAAGCCTTCTGACGCCGGGCATCGACGACCTGCTGAACTTTCTTCGTCAAAAAAAGCAGGAACTGTTTATCGTCAGCGGAGGCTTCACCGAGATTGTCCGTCCGGTGGCGAGGCGGTTCGGCATCCCCGAAGAAAACTGTTTCGCCAACGAGTATACGTGGGATTCCAATGGCGTCGTGACGGGAGTCCGGGACGGCCCTCTGACCCGGGAAGGCGGAAAAAGCGTCGTCCTCCGGGCGTTGAAAGAGCAAAACCGTCTGCCCGGCGTGGTGGTCATGACCGGCGACGGAATGTCGGACTGGCAGGTCTGCGCCGACGGGCTGGCCGACGTTTTCATCGGCTGCGGCTTCATTGTCACGCGCCCGAACGTCAAAGCCCGCTCTTCCCTGTTCGTCCAAACCCCCTCCGAACTGCTGTCTCTCCTCCAAAACTAAAATTCGTTCGCTGCCGTAACAGACGGCCGGAGGCTGAGGCCGTTGGCTTTCTTTGCGCGTTGTCGTAAAATGGTGCGGCGTGTTTTCGCGGGTTCGTTTTTGCGGTTCGGAAGAACAGTTTTATGATAGAGAAGTTTTGTGGCGGGCAGGCTTGTGATCAGGGTGAATTTGTGATGAAAATGAATTTATGACGAGGACGAATCCGTGATCCAGAAAAATTTTGTTCTGCACTCCGAGTGGCCGCCCGCGGGCGATCAGCCGGAGGCCATAGAGGCGCTGACAAGGGGGCTCGAAGCGGGAGAGCGTTTTCAGACCCTGATGGGGGTTACGGGCAGCGGTAAAACCTTCACCATGGCCAATGTCGTCGCCAACGTCAACCGGCCAACCCTGGTTCTGGCGCACAACAAAACCCTGGCGGCCCAGCTTTACAGCGAATTTAAACTTTTTTTCCCCGAAAACGCCGTGCATTATTTCGTCAGTTACTACGATTACTACCAGCCCGAGGCGTACATTCCCTCCAGCGACACCTACATCGAAAAGGACGCCTCCATCAACGACCGCATTGAAAAACTGCGGCTGGCGGCCACAAAAGCCCTCATCGAACGGAGGGACGTTCTTGTGGTGGCCAGCGTCTCCTGCATCTACGGTTTGGGTAAGAGAGAAAATTACGAGGGGGCCATTTTCCCCTTCGCCGAGGGAGATCACTGGGAACATCGCACGTTCATGCGGCACCTGATGGAAAACTACTACGAGCGCAACGATCAGATTCTGGAGGCCGGAAAATTTCGCGTTCGGGGGGACACGATCGAAATTTTCCCCGCCTACGACGAAAACTGCATCCGCGTCACGTTTTTTGACGACGAAATTGAGCGGATCGACCTCATCAACCCAGTGACGGGCCGGAGCGTGGAGCGCATCTCCGAAACCTCGATCTATCCCGCCCAGCACTACGTCACGCAGACCGACGCTATCGAGCGCTCGCGGCCTCTGATCGAAAGCGAAATGGAGGAAATGGCCGAGCGTTTCAGCAACGAGGGAAAATTTATCGAAGCCCAGCGTATCCGCATGCGCACCCGTTACGACCTGGAAATGCTGGCGGAGGTGGGATACTGCTCGGGGATCGAGAACTACTCCCGCTATCTGGACGGACGGGAGGCCGGAGAGCCGCCGGGGACCCTCGTGGATTTTTTTCCGGAGGATTTTCTGATGATCGTGGACGAATCCCACATTACGCTGCCGCAGGTGCGGGGCATGTTCAACGGGGACCGCGCCCGCAAAACCGTTCTGGTGGACAACGGCTTCCGACTTCCTTCCTGTCTCGACAACCGGCCTCTGGAGTGGCGCGAATTCGAGGGAAAGATGCGTACGGCGGTTTTCGTTTCAGCCACGCCGGGAGATTACGAGCTCGAAAACTCGGAGCGCTGCGTGGAGCAGGTGATCCGCCCCACGGGGGTGGTGGATCCGGAGGTCGTCGTTCTGCCCGCGACGGGACAGGTGGACGACCTGATCGAACGCCTTCGGGGGGTTACGGAGAAGGGCGAGCGGGCCCTCGTGCTGACCCTCACGAAAAAATCCTCGGAGGACCTTGCCGAGTACCTGCGGGAGATGCAGTTCAGGGTGAAATATATCCACTCGGAGCTGAACACCTTCGAGCGGGCGGAGCTGATCCGCGACCTGAGGAAGGGCGACATTCAGGTGCTGGTGGGAATCAATCTGCTGCGCGAGGGGATGGACCTGCCCGAGGTGACGCTGGTGGCCATTCTGGACGCGGACCGGGAGGGCTATCTGCGCTCTTATCGTTCCCTTGTTCAGATCATGGGGCGGGCCGCCCGGAACATCAACAGCCTGGTCTGCCTCTACGCGGACACGGAGACGGAGAGCATCCGCAAATCGGTGGACGAAACGGCTCGCCGCCGTAAAAAACAGATCGAGTTCAACGAGCTTCACGGCATCGTTCCCCGCAACATCGAGAAGGAGGTCATGAGCCTTCTTCCTCAGGAGCTGCTGGAGGCCTATTCTCTGGAGGCAGCGGCCGGCGGAGAAGCGTCGGGCGCTGCCCCCGCCCTCACCGTCAGGGAGCTGGAGCGGGCCATGTGGGACGCAGTGGAGAAGCTGGACTTCGAGCGGGCGGCCGTTCTTCGGGACAGGATCATGAGCGCTCAAAATCCGGAGTCCGGCGGAAGCGCCGAGCTCCGTAAAACTTCGGCCGTCAAAAAAAACGCGAGCGCCGAAAAGCGATTTTCGCGGTCGAAAAGACCCCGCCGGCCGGGGTAATTATGGTAAGATAACTCAGTTAAAGATATATTTTAGAGTTGAAACAGCCGGAGAGGATGGTTTTCTATGCGCAGGAACAGGGATCTGGCCAGGGGGTATACGCCCGAGGCACTGGAGGAAAAATGGTATGCCTTCTGGCTCGAAAAGGGGCTTTTCAACGCGGATGTCGAAACGAACGCCGACGGCGTCCCGATAAGGAAGAAGCCTCCTTTTTCGATCGTGATTCCGCCGCCTAATGTTACGGGGTCTCTGCATATGGGACACGCCTTCAACAACACCTTTCAGGACATCCTGTGCCGCACGCGCCGGATGCAGGGGTACAACGTGCTGTGGCTTCCCGGTACGGACCACGCTGGAATCGCCACCCAGAACGTCGTGGAGAAGGACCTGGCGTCGAAGGGAATGACCCGTCACGACCTGGGGCGGGAAGCCTTTGTGGAAAAAGTCTGGGAGTGGAAAAAAATCTACGGAGACCGCATCATCACGCAGATGAAAAAACTGGGCAACTCCTGCGACTGGCGGCGTGAGCGTTTCACGCTGGACAGCGGGCTTTCCCGGGCGGTGCGGGCGGTTTTCGTCCGGCTTTATCAAAAGGGCCTGATCTATAAGGGCAAGTACATCATCAACTGGTGCTCCCGATGTCACACCGCGCTTTCCGACCTGGAGGTCGAGTACGAGGAGACGGACGGAAAGTTTTACTACGTGCGCTATCCCTTTGTGGACGGAGGCGGGGAGATCACGGTGGCCACCACCCGGCCCGAGACGATTATCGGTGACGTGGCGATCGCGGTGCATCCGCGCTCGGAGCAGTTCAAATCCCTGATCGGACGGAAAGTTCGCGTTCCCCTTACGGATCGGGAGATTCCCGTCATTGAGGACAACATGGTCGATCCCGAATTTGGAACGGGATGCGTCAAGATCACCCCCGCCCACGATCCCAATGACTTCCTGGTGGGACAGCGCCACAATCTGCCCCAGCTTCAGGTCATCGACGGCGAGGGGTTCATGAACGAGAACGCGGGGAAATACAAAGGGATGTCGATTAAGGAGGCCCGGGAGGCCTCGGCGAAAGATCTCGAAGCTCAGGGATTTCTGATCCGGACGGAGGCCATTCGGCACTCCGTGGGGCACTGCCATCGCTGCAACACCCCTGTGGAACCGTTCCTTTCCGAGCAGTGGTTCGTGCGGGCGAAGCCCCTTGCGGACCGGGGCGTCAGGGCCGTTCGGGACGGGCTTATCCGCTGGATTCCGGAGCAGTGGGATAAAACCTATTTTCAGTGGATGGAAAACATCCGGGACTGGTGCATCTCCCGTCAGCTCTGGTGGGGGCATCGCATTCCGGCCTGGACCTGCGCCGACTGCGGGCACGTCACGGTAGCCGAAACCGACCCCACGGAATGCGAAAAGTGCAAAAGCCGGAACATCTCCCAGGAGGAGGACGTGCTGGACACCTGGTTCAGCAGCGCGCTCTGGCCCTTTTCCACCATGGGCTGGCCGGATAAAACGCCTGAGCTGGACTATTTCTATCCCACGTCCCTGATGGTGACGGGATTCGACATCATCTTCTTCTGGGTGGCCCGAATGATCATGATGGGGCTTGAATTTATGGACGCGGAGCCTTTCAGGGACGTCTACATCCACTCTCTGATCCGGGACGAGCACGGACAGAAGATGAGCAAATCCAAGGGCAACGTCATCGACCCCCTGGACATGATCGAGAAATACGGCGCGGACGCCCTTCGAATGGCGCTGGCCGCCCTTTCCACCCAGGGCCGCGATATTCTGCTCTCGGCGGGAAAGATAGAAACCTACCGCTTCTTCATGAACAAACTCTGGAACGCCGCCCGTTTCGCACTGATGAACCTGAGCGACGAGGAGGAGGAAATCGATCCCGCCCAGCTGCGTCTGCAGGACCGCTGGATCCTCTCCAGAACCCAGGAGATCGTGGAGAACGAAACACGGCTGATCGACGAGTACAACATCGGAGAGGCCGCGCGGATGCTTTACGATTTCATCTGGGGCGACTTCTGCGACTGGTATCTGGAAATGTCGAAGCCCGCCCTCCACGGCGAAGAAGGGGAGCCCCGCAGGAAAACCGTCCAGGGGATACTGGACGAGGTCTTTAAAACGCTCCTGCCCCTGTTGCATCCCTTTATTCCCTTCGTGACGGAGGAACTGTGGGAGGCGTTCGGCTACTCCCAGCGGACGAATTCCATCATGAAGGTCGACTGGCCGAAGCCGAAGAGCGAGTATCGTTTCGCGGATGAGAACGTGGGGGACATGATGCAGGGTTTCCAGAACGCGGTCCGCAGTCTGCGAAATCTTCGCGCGGAAGCTCACGTGGCTCCCCAGCAGTGGATGAACCGGTCCGTCATCCGGATGGACAGCCCGGATTTCGTCGAAACGCTGAAGGAGATGCTGCCGCTGATGACCCTGCTGTGCCGCGTCAGAGAGATCGAAGTTCTGCCCGTTTCGTCGCCGCGGCCCCACGCGTCGCTTTCTTCCGGGCTGGGGGAGGGCGAGGTCAGCCTTTACGTGGGGGACGTTCTGGACATCGACGCGGAGATTGCGCGCCTGAATCAGGAGCTGCTCTCCGTCGAAAAGAACGTTGCGGCGAGTCAGGGACGTTTGGACAAACCGGACTTCGTTTCCCGGGCCCCCAGGGAGGTCGTAGAAAAAGAACGCCTTCGCGTGGCCGAAGGAACCGCTCAGATAACGCGTATCCGGGAAAACCTGAAAAGCCTGAGCGCGTAGCGCAGAAGGCCGAATACGTAAAACGTACCAAAACACACAAGGCATAAAACTGTGACTCCCGCCAGTTCCGGAGAGTCACAGTTTTTCTATGAGCTCTATTTCTTTGGCTGGCTGCGATACCAGTGCGCGAACTCTTTGTCGTGGATCATGATGTGATTTTTGAGCCAGTCGAACACGGCTTTGTTGATTTTGTGAAGCACCACCAGGTTTTCGTTGTCGGCGTCGTATTCCGTTTTCATTTTGGTGAAGACGGCGACGAAGTCCGCGTGCATCTTTTTATGGGCGGCCGCCTTCGGGTA
>JAISUO010000057.1 GCA_031272035.1 Synergistaceae bacterium | reverse complement strand
CTTGCCTGTGCCGCGCAAAAGCACTCCCACGTTGTCTCCTGCCTGCGCGTTGTCCAGTATCTTCCTGAACATCTCAAGGCTCGTCGCCACAGTCTTCTGCGTATCCTTTATTCCGACTATCTCCACTTCGTCCGCCGGCTTGATGATTCCTCTCTCAACCCTGCCAGTAACTACCGTGCCGCGGCCAGTTATCGTGAACACGTCCTCTATCGGCATCAGGAACGGCTTCTCCGTCTCGCGAACCGGCGTCGGGATATAATTGTCGCACGCGTCCATCAACTCGATTATGCCCTTCGTCCACTCGTCGTCCGCGTCCGACTCCAAAGCCTTCAACGCCGATCCCCGAATTATCGGTATGTCGTCCCCGGGGAACTCGTACTTCGCCTTTGCCATCTCTTGAGCCTCCCCTGTTTTCTCCCATAATACGTATGGGGAATATCCGCCCTCAAGGGGCTTTGCCGGAACAATCTCCGGGCGATCCGAAAAATCTTCCGACGCCGTTTTATTCTCAACGCTTACGCAAAAGAGACCCGCGCCGAAATCGGAAGGCCGGATCTCTTCGAAACGCTGGAGCCGACTTCCGGACTCGAACCGGAGACCCCATCCTTACCATGGATGTGCTCTACCTGCTGAGCTAAGTCGGCTTATAAAATGGTGGTGGAGGTTGGGTTCGAACCAACGTAGGCGCTAGCCGACAGATTTACAGTCTGTTGCCTTTGACCACTCGGCCACTCCACCCCTTAAAACTTTTACTGATTGGAGCCGGCGATCCGACTTGAACGGACGACCTGCTGATTACAAGTCAGCTGCTCTACCAACTGAGCTACACCGGCAAGCCTCATCTCGGCTATCTCACAGTACAAATCAGCATTTTACAGGTGCAGTTCTGCTCTGTCAAGTCCCTGAGCCGTATTTTTCGAGCTGGTTTTCCCTGATAATACCTAAAAAATCGTTTTATTACAGAGCGTAACTTTCCCATTTTTTTCTAAGAACATCCACGGCTTCTTTTTTACCGGAAAGCCATTTTTGCCCTTCAGCAATCTGCGTCCGAACCTGATTGAAAGCAGTCCCTCCGAAGGTCTGACGCCGCGCCACGCTTTGCTCCAGGGTCAGAAGGGGAAGAAGATCCTCCCCTGCTTCGGGAAGCTGTTCCTTCCATTCTTCAGGAGTCAGGTCTTCAAAGCGTTTCTTCGCATCAATACAGTATTTCACAAGTTTTCCAACTTTCCAATGCGCGTCCCTGAAGGGGATTCCCTTTCTCACGAGGTACTCCGCGATGTCGGTGGAAAGAGCAAAACCACGGCCCAGTCCGGCACGGGCTGTCGTTTCGTCCACTTCTGTCCTCAGAATCAGAGGAATCAAAACCTCCAATATTCCGTCAACAGTTCCAAGAGATTCGAAAAGCCCCCATTTGTCCGACTGCAGGTCCCGATCGTAGGACATGGGGATCCCTTTCATCGTCACCAGCAGATCCAACATGTGACCCAGAACTTTTCCTGTCCTGCCGCGTATCAGCTCCGGTACGTCCGGATTTTTTTTCTGGGGCATGATACTGGAGCCTGTGCAGAAGGAGTCGGGAAGCTTCATCCACCCAAACTCCTGCGTGGAGTAAATGACCAGATCTTCGGCAAGACGGCTGGCATGAACGGCAAAGAGCGCGGCAAAATGATGAATATCCGCCATGTAATCCCGCTGCGCTACCGTATCCATACTGTTACGCGTTGGTCCGTCGAACCCCAGCAGCCGAGAGGTCATCTCCCGGTCGAGAGGCAGAGTGGACCCCGCCAGGGCCCCCGCGCCCAACGGGCATTCGGAAAGCGCGGCAAACGCGGACTCCAGCCGGTTGCAGTCCCTTGAAAACGCCTCGAACCACGCCATCCAGTAATGTCCCATGGAAACAGGCTGAGCCTGCTGAAGGTGCGTATAGCCCGGTACAACAATATCGACCTGATTTTCCGCCCTGTCCAAAAATGCGGACAACAAGGCAAAAAGAGCCTCCTGCAAATCCATAAGACGATCTTTCAGGTAAAGACGCACCGTCGTCGCGATCTGATCGTTGCGGCTTCGTCCCGTATGGACTTTTGCTCCCGCAGGGCCCAACAGCTCCGTCAGGCGGCTTTCGATATTCATATGGACATCTTCGAGGCTCTCAGAGGGTTGGAACTCCCCTCTGCGGATTTCCTCACGCACCGTGCGGAGGCCTTCCTCAATCCGTTCGGCCTCGCCGTTCTCCAGAAGCCCGACGGCCCCCAACATCCGCACATGAGCGATACTGCCCCGAATATCATGATCGTAAAGTCTCCAGTCCACATCCAAAGACTGTGAAAACTTCAGAACGACCTGTTCCGTTTCTTCCTTAAAACGTCCTTTCCACACCGTTCGTCTTCCTCCCCCACACAAAGATCACACATTTTTCCGTCACAGTCCTGCCCCAGACCGTTTTCGGCAAGCCAGAGTTCTCCTGGATGGTATCTCAGGGTCAGCCATGAAGCCACCTGAAGATGCAGACATTTTACGTGAACTTCACGTTCCAAAACGCTCCCCTGACAGCGAATACCTCCCACACCACCCCGGCGAAGGGAATCAAAAAGCCGCGCTTTGTAAGATCGCAGAAATTTCTGACGCACCGGGGACAACATCGCAAGCCGCAACCTCTGATGCAACACATTGAAGGCAATCCACGCGTCATACCCCCGCTCTTCTATCCAGGATTCCAGTTCAGCCACTCCTCCTCCGGACTCGGCTGTCCCGATGATACGCAGGAGCCAGGGACAGGTCAGCCAGAAAGACGTGGGAAAGGGGGAAAATCCCCGCAGGGGGGAGCACACGATCACCCTCGGACAACCAAAACAGCACCGCTCTCCCACTCCGGCAATAATAGCGGGGGCGAACTTTTTTCCTCGCATCTGGCGCAGCAGGATCGCGGAGTCGTTTCGTCTCAGGGATTGATAAAAAAAGGGGAGATTTTTTCTCTCCCCGGCCAAATCCGATACAAAAACCTTCGGGAACATGTTTCTCTTTTTAAAGTTCAAGCTCAAGTTTGAGTACAATTTTAACTTCACTTTTATAATTTCAAATTTACTTCAATAATCCACTTCAATAGAAATTCAATGTTTCTTTATTTATAAGGTCTGCAAACTGTTTATTCAGCTTTTGGGTCTGCCGCCCCCCGATTTTTTTCTTCCTGATTTGGAGGAATTCAGCTTACTGTTCAAATCCGCTATTTTGGATTCACTGAGTTTGAGGAAAGAAGCCATTTTTTTCTCAAAGCTGTCCTTGTCTTCCTTCGTTACAGGCGCCTGAATCAACGGACGCTCTTCGACCTTTTTCAGAGAAAGGTCAATACGTCCTTTTTCGTCGATTTTGATCACCCTGGCTTTGACGGTCTGTTGTAACGAGAGTATATCCTCGACCTTTTTCACGAAATTGAAAGAAAGCTCGGAGATATGCACCATTCCTTTCTGTCCCGTCGGCAGCCTCACAAACGCGCCATAAGGCATGATCTGTTCCACTGTACACTCAGTCAGGTCACCTACCCGAACCGAAGAAGTCTCTGCCTTCTTCTCCTCAACCATTAGTATTACGAACCCCCCGATTATATTTTAAGCGCCTCTGCCGAAGAAAACGAAACCCAGCGCCATTCCAAATTCTCACCGATACCCAGCCGTCTGTATAAATATAATCCACTGGCGTTGAAATGTCTGCTCTGCGGATTATACCAGATTAAAAGAGTTCCCTGTTGCTTGTTCAGCGTCAATTTGACAATTGCCTCTTCGACGATAGGGCCAAACCACGCCAGAAGAACCTCTCCCCGTTGTTGAGGACGCAAACGCTGCCACTGCAAACGGCTTGTCCGCTCCTGAGGAAGCACTTCCATCCGTTTTTTGTCGCTGCGCACTTTTGCCCTCAGCCATGTGACACTGCGAATCCGTATTTCTTCAGGAATATAGCGGGCAATTTTCGCACCTCTGGTCTTTACCAGCTCTCCGGAAAAACGGAATCCTCTGTTGGAGCAGGCAACGCCTGAAAACGTAAAAAATGCGGAACCTATGACGTTCATTTTTGTACGAATCGGATACGTTTTCACCTCCCGACGCAGAGCGACAACCTGCAACGGCTCCATAGCACAATTCAGATTTTTTATTTTTATTCTCCCCAGAAAATGGCGGGAAAAATAATCTTTTATGTCCTGCCCAACCGGCAAAGCTCATTCCTCCGTCAGGGAGACCAGGGCTTTCTGAATACGTCCGAAAGGCTCCAGGAGTTCCATCGTTTTGGCAGCGTCCACCAGCACACCGGCAATCTGACGAACCTCGTCCTCTTTCGCGGATCCCGGAAAGGCCGCCCGCAGAGGAGCGCTCACGGAATCGGCCTGAATCATGTAAATACCCTCTTCCCCCGTATTTTCCACCTCTCCGGCCGCTTCCATGGGCGAACGTCCGGAAGGCGATAAAAATACGGATTTGCCTTTCGTCTGAGACCGCAGGGGAACCACGAGATCGGCGTCTCTGCAGATCCACAATGTCGGCTTGACTTCGACGGCTTCGATGAGGCTTTCCAAAATAAGCTCCTCTCGAAGATAGACGTCAAGGGCATTGCCATATAAAATACGCTCCAGGCGTGAGGGGCGGATCGGGTCCGTATAACGAAAATCCATAGGAATTCCCCTGAAATCCACCACCAGCGAAGCTCCTCGAAAAAGCCCATCCATCCCATCGATTACGATATATCCTAAACTGTTGCTCGCAGCTGCCACAACCTCACCCCCGGAATACACCGGTCAGGCGTAGAAATCCACTTTTCCCGACGGCGCATCCTTTTTCTTTTCCGCTCTGTCCAGAGACGCGTCTTCCTGAGCATCGCCGAACCCTTCGAAGGAGTCTTCTCCGCCGGAAGAAAATCGTCTTTGTTCTTCCCGGCGGCGCTCCCGCTCATCTTCCTCCCGACGCTGGACTTTTCGAGGCTCCGTCGCCGCGAGTCCAGCCTGAACCATCTGCGTCCGCTTCACGCTTTCCTGCGCCACTTCCTGTCCCTGCCCGGTTTGCTGCGCCGCGGCAAGGGCATCCTTCGAAATCTGAGCGCTGTGTTCAATGTTGAAGTGGGCCAGCTGGAGGTTTACAGGCTGAAGCATGTCTCATCATCCTCCGTTACACATCAAGAGTCGAAAGACTTCAGGCGGACCTCCCCGCCTTCATAAACAAACGACGAAAATTTAAAAGGTTCACGCACCACATACACCGAGCCCCTTATCGTGATACTAACCCCCGGATGACAAATATCCTTGACACGAACCACGCCCTTGGCCTTGCTGAGTTCCAGGCGCTCTTCCAGTTCCTGCAGTTCAATTTCCAGCGCCTTCAGTTCCGCCTGAAGCTGGAACTTCGATTTAGTGGCCGTAAGCATCAGGGCGCGTTTTCCCTCGTCCAGCACCCCCGCGGCGTCCTGTTTCTTCAAAAAAACGAGATTCGCGTCCAGTTTTTCAATGTTGTCCTTATCCCGGGCGATCTGCGCCTGCAGCTCCTTGCGACGCTCGGCCTGAACGGGAGGAAGTCCCACGATCACTTCCGTTTTCGTCCCCATTTCACTGCCCAGGGTCTGGCAGACCACAGAAACTCCCGCCTGAATCCTTCCGCCCGCGATCTGGGATTTCTGCCCGCCCAACACCGTCACCGAATTTTGGGCCGAAACGTCACTGTGAAGAATCGCGTTTTTGATTTTTATGTCTCCGTCGCTGAAAATCGACGCCTGATCCACAAAATCCGCCGTCAGGGTTCCCCCCGCACGAATATGGGCCTTCCCCATACCGCGAACCCCGCCCTTTATGGTGATGTCCCCAACGCTCTCGATGCGGGCGCCCTCCACCATCTCGCGAATTTCCACGTTTCCTCCGGCAATGACCTCGAATCCCTCCCGCACGGAGCCTTCAACCTTCACACTTCCTGAAAAATTGATGTTTCCCACGCCAAAATCCACGTCCGTTTTGACCTCCAGCTCGGGGAGAACGATGAGTTTCCCGTTTTTGCGGGAAAGACGACCGTCAATCGAGGCAAAGAGGGCGAGACCATCCTCGGAAGGTTCCAGTCCGCTCTCGAAGGAAAAATTCGTATCCTTCCCCGCCGCGGCTTTGATAACAGTCCCCAGTACGGACATGCCGTCCTCTCCCTGAGTGGCGGGGTATTTGACGGCAATTTTATCGCCTTTCTTTACGTTGACGAAAATACTCCTCGTTCGGTGGTCAATTTTTTGCGCATCCTCATTCACCTGCGGAACGTTGTCGGGGTCCAGCAACAGTTCGATTCGGGCATTCTCTCCCGGACAAGGCTCCTTTCCCCGGGCAATCACCACAGGTTCGCCATATATTTTCAGAGAAACCAGTTTTTCCAAGGCATCTTCATCAATTCCAAAAACGACATCCTTTTGCTTCAGCGCCTCTTCAATCTCTTTTCTTTCAGGCCAGGGATGGATAAAAAAGGGCGGCTCCACCGTCACTGTGGCACTCAAAGAACTTTTATCCACCTGCACCGTAAATTCCGCGCAATGCTCATCTTCCGGATTACGTCCAGCGATTTTCCGGCGGGTGCGATATTTTTGACGCACAAAGTCTTCTATCGCTTTTTCGTCATATTTTCGAATACCTTTAGCGCGCAACAGATCCGCGACGGAACGCGACGTCAAATCATCGGTCAGAGCCGAAATCCATACTCCTTCCGAGTCGGCTTCTATTCTCGCAATCTCCTCACTCACTGCCGGGGCCTCCTTTACAGGTCACAGTCCTTTTACTTTTATACTAAACGAGCAACGCTCTCAATTCTGCTATCGCCCGGCCATGAATCTGGGAGATTCGCGATTCCGTCACTCCTAAAATACGGCCGATCTCCTTCAGGGTCAGTCCCTCGTAGTAATAAAGCGAGAGCACCTGCATCTCCCTTTCGGGGAGTTGCTTCAAAGCCAGCGTAATACGGCTGATGTCGTCCTGATTCTCCAGAGAAGAAGCGATGTCTTCCGACTCGTCGGCCAGAACGCCGTCGAGGTTGACCTCTCCCTCTTCGAGAGAAATTACTTCATCAAGAGAAACGATATAACTCCGACTGGAAAGCTCAAGCGTTTCCCGATATGTTTTTTCATCGACACCCATAGCCTCTCTGAGCCAGGCATCCGTCACTTTTCCTTTATCCTGCAGCACTTTTTCTATAGCTCTGTTCAATTTTTGAAGTTTTTCACGACCTGTCCTGGAAATCCAGTCATACTTACGCAATTCATCCAACACGGCCCCCCGAATTCGGGGAACGGCAAAAGTCTGAAAGGAATAACCTCTGGAAGGATCAAATCTGTCAATCGCGTCAAGGAGCCCAAAAACTCCAAAACTCAGAAGGTCTTCATAATCCAGCCCTGCCGGGGCGGAAACAGCCATACGACCGACCACATACCGGATAAGCGGGAGGTATCGCTTAACGATTCGTTCCTTGTGTTCCGCCGCAGGTTGTCTGCCGTATTCACGCCAAAGTTCAGCATCAGGAATTTCTGAACCCAAGGAATTTTCACCTCCTCCGCTATATTTCCGCCTTGCCCTTACCCAAAGTTTTAATTGTCAACATCCACGTATCCGTTGAAAATTCAACTGTCCGCCCCTTGTTGCCGCCTGTATCCGAGGCGATCAGCGGGATACCCGCTTTGGCCAGAAACGCCGTGGTTTCCTTCACGTTGCGGCTTCCAACCGCTAAAAAATCGGTAGGCGCGCCAGGCAGGGCAAACATTTGCGCTCCCCCCGCTATTTTGGCCTTCATGCGCGCCTTCGAAGCTCCTTTTTTTATCATTTCATCGATAAGCGCAGGAACTGCGGTGTCCGCAAATTTCCCGATTTTTTCTGTCGTGCGGGCCCCGCGGCTGTCCGGAAGCATAATATGCACCATTCCCGCAACTTTGGCGATAGAATCGAAGATCACCAGACCGATACAGGATCCCAGCCCCAGAGTCACAAGTTTTGCCGGCGCCACAGCCACGACAAGATCCGCCATCCCTACATGATAGGTGTTTTCCATGACTACAGAACCTGCAGCTTTCTCAGGAGAAGCTCCAGCGCGTCAGGATCCGGCAACATGATGATATTCCCCGAAATATGGCGACTGCCATCGCCTATCCGGAGTTCTGTATTGACGAGCAGAGCCATCTCACCCATCTGCCCAAAAATGGACGCCACCACTTCCAGAATGGACGCCAGCATGTCATGAGCGACGCCCGGCACAGATATTTGGTGTTTCGTCCCAATCAGCATATTGATCGCGTTCAAAAACGAACTCAGAATAATATTGCCGACCTCGGAAAGAGCGCTGTCCCGCATTTCCTGAGGAAGATCTGCGGGCACCGCATCTCCAAACTGCTGTTTGAGAAGAAGATCCACCATCATTGATGAGTCTTCTTCATTTTGTATAAAAATCAAACTGCAGCCGAATTCCCCCAAAGAGCGGACAAAAACCGCCGCAACCGTCGCGTTGGGGTCTCCGTAATCATAGTATTCCGCCAGCGAATAAATGGACACCAGATCCGCCTTGGGAACATCCATATCAATCATGCAGGACAAAAGTTTCGACAATGCAGTGGCGGCGTTGCCCGTTCCTATGTTGCCGACCTCTCGAATGGCATCCAGTTGCAGATTGTTGAACGAACTCAAATCCAGCATGACTGTCTCCTTCGTCAAACCTTGGTACTATAAAGTGAAGCTACATCCAGTATAAGCGCTACATTACCATCTCCAAGAATTGTCGCACCCGCAATTCCCTTGATTTTTGACAGGAATCTGCCCAGAGATTTAATAACGATTTCCTGCTGCCCGATAAGAGCGTCCACGATAAATCCGATCTTGTTCTTACCGATCTTGACCACCACGACCGGATATTCGTCCCGATGAGAACTCTCCGCTTCGGTTCCGAGGACATCTCCAAGATCGCTCAGAGAAAGCACCTCTCCCCGCAGCAGCGTCGCCGGCGCACCGTGTACGGTCTTGATATTCTCCCGTTTGACCAGAATGGTCTCTTCCACATTTTCCAGAGAAATCGCATAGGTTTCGTTGCCCACCTTGATCAGCAGGGACAGAACGATCGCCAGCGTCAACGGCAGACGCAGATAAACACTGGTTCCCACTCCTGCACGGGAAACCAGATCCAGCTGACCGCCCAGCGATTCCACCTTGGTTTTCACGGCATCCATTCCGACGCCTCTGCCCGATATGTCCGTGATGGTCTCCGACATGCTGAATCCTGGCAGAAGAACGACCTGAATAATTTCTTCAGCTGACATGGAAGCCGCGCTCTCTTCCGTCAGGAAGCCCCGTTCTATGGCCTTTTTCCTGATTTTTGCGGGATCCATGCCCTGACCGTCGTCCGTCACTTCAATGATGACTCCGCTGCCCTCCTGGTAGGCGGAAATCTTCAGGGTTCCCTTTTCCGGTTTTCCCAGCTCCCGACGCTTTTCCTTCGTTTCGATTCCATGGTCCAGAGAGTTTCGGATGAGATGGACCATCGGATCGCCGATTTCGTCTATGACGGTACGGTCCAGTTCCGTATCCTGCCCTTCGAGAACCAGTTCGACCTCTTTTCCCAGAGATTTTGAAAGGTCCCGAATGAGTCTCGGGAATCGATCGAAGGTAAAGGACACCGGAACCATGCGCAGTTTCGTCACCAGTTCCTGAATATCCCCCGAAATCCGGCCCAATTGAGAGAGGGGTTCATCAAATTCACGAAGACGGGCTTCCTGCACAAGCCTTTCGATCCGGGCCCGACCGATGACCAGCTCTCCCACCAGATTCATCAGTTTGTCCAGACGACCGATGTCGACGCGCACGGTCTGACTGCCCTTTTTCGACTCGACTCTGGGGATGCCGGCCGGATGATGGGCAGGATCCTCCTGAGCGGGTTTCTTCGCGGAAGCTCCCTCCGGAGAAGGCGCGGCGGCGGTTTCCTGCTTCGGAGCGCTTCCTTCGGTGCTTTCGCCCTGGGCAGCGGTCTTCTGGTCTTCTTTCAGCTCTTCCATCTCCACTTTCTCGATGTCGCTGATCCTCTCCACCGCTTTCCGGATTTCATCCGGCTCTTTCTCGGAAGTGGCCAGAACGATAGTGAAATCCAGCTCGAAATCCTCGTTCTCCAGAGATTCCACGGAAGGTTCTGTTTTGATAACGTCTCCCATTTCCTCCAGGCGGTTGACGACCATATAGGCGCGGGCCGCCTTCAGCAGACAGGTCTCGCTGAGAATAATATGGATCCTGAAAACCCTCATTCCAATTGTTTCCGCTTCTTCAACCCACTCCACTTCCTGTTTCGACAAAGAAGCGTCTGAATCGAGTTTCTTTTCTTCTCCGCTTTTTTTCTCTTCCTTTGGAGCCGGAGCAGCAGCCTTGCCTCCCGCCGGCGGGGTCTCTATAATATTGCGCAGAGACGACACCAGTTCCGACACGTCGATATGGGCGTCATTCCCGCCCTCCCGGATGGAGTCGACCATGGCCTGCATGGTATCAAGGGAAGAAAACATGAGATTCATGTCGGCATCGTTGAGGTGATGGGTTCCCTTTCGAGCGGCATCCAGACGATCTTCCAACGCGTGTGTCAGCCCCGCCATTTTCTCGAAACCCATGGTGGCCGACATGCCCTTCAGCGTGTGGGCGGAGCGAAAAATTTCATTGATGACCTCTATATTTGTGGAATCCTTTTCCAGTTCCAGCAAGAGATCGTCCAGGCGCTGCAAATTATCGCCCGCTTCATCCAAAAAAGCTCCCAGATATTGACTCATATCCATTTCAGTCATGGTCCATCATCCCCAAACTCGTGAATTCCAAAACTCTTTTACAGACTTTCCTGCGTATCTATTCTATCTATGCTTTTATACTCTTCAGAAGCGCGCCCGGAATTTCCGAAAGCGGCAGAAGCTCATCCACTACCCCTGCTTCCACAGCGGCCTTCGGCATACCATAAACGACGCAGGTCTCCTGAGATTCCGCAATAATATAAGCTCCTTTTGAGCGGAGAGCCACCGCACCGTCCGCACCGTCTCTCCCCATGCCCGTCAGGATGATGCCCACGGCTTTACCGCCAAATTCGTCCGCCACACTCAAAAACATTATATTCGCAGAAGGTTTTACAGACAACAGCGGAGGGGCATCCGAGAGAGAACAACAGGGAACGCCCCCCTTGCGCTTTATGATCAGATGGCTGCCTCCCGGGGCAATAACGGCGCATCCCGGCGCCAGTTCCATTCCCTCCCGTCCCTCCTTCACCGACAGTTCGGAAAGGGAATCGAGGCGTTTGGCAAAAGACGCCGTAAAATCTTTAGGCATGTGCTGAGTAATCACCAGAGGAAGAGGGAAATTTCCCGGAAGCCTGGCCAGGAGCTGCTGCAGCGCTACAGGTCCCCCCGTCGAGGCCGCTATGGCCACGATGTCCCGCCGCCCTCCTCTGGCAGGGGAAGGTATTACCTTCTGTGGGGCCTGCTCCGGCTGCGAAGGGGGCTCTTTTCTCACGGAAGGCCGTACCAGCGCCGTGCTGGCCATGATGACCTTGGCGATGAGTTCCGCCCCCACCTCCTTAATGTCCAGAGAAATCGACGCAGAAGGTTTGGCGACAAAATCCACACAACCAAGAGCAAGGGCCCGCAGGGTGGTTTGAGCGCCCTCTTTCGTGAGGCTGCTGACCATGATGACAGGCATGGGATGCTCCTTCATGAGCTCTTCCAGCATGGAAAGGCCGTCCATATTGGGCATCTCCACATCCAGCGTCACCACATCGGGAGACAGAGACTTCACCTTGGCAAGACCGTCACGCCCGTCCCGGGCCATACCGACAACCTCTATACGCGGATCCGCCGCCAGAATATCCCCCAGCATTCTGCGCATCAAAGCAGAGTCGTCCACAACGAGTACCCTGATCTTCGATCCATTCATATAAACGTCAACCTCGCGTCATAAGTTCCTGCTGCCTGATATAACTGCCCAGGATTTTTTCTGTAAAAGCCGCAAGTCCTTCATAGGCAACTCCCGCTTCCAGAGACCCCGGGTTCTTTTGTAATATTTTAACCATTTTTGCGATAATAAAAAAGGTTACATTACCGACGCTGAGCTGTAAAATATATCGACCGCCTTCCAGGCAAAAGCCGGCCTGAGTTTCTTTCAGTACAATCCCGGCGCCTCCCAGGCTGATGTCAGAAACCCTGGCGGAAATCCATTCTCCGGGAGGAAGCGTCGTTCCCTCCGGCAGTTCCGTGTCACATCCCACAAAGCAGAGATCAACCTTCATGGCAGACGGGACTCTGACAAACATTCTGCGCTGAACTTTCTCCAGAACCGTCAGCATCTTCAGCCACAAAACAGGGAACGTGACGTTGATCGTACTCCGTAACACCAGAACCATCGCCTGATAAAAACAGGTGCTGGATTCCACTTTCATCAGAAGTTCCGTGCTTCGAAGCGCGGGCAGAAGCGCGCCCTTCACCATGGGGTGAGCCACTCCCAGCAGACCGTTTTCCAGTTCTTCGATACGAGAAGGATACGTCCCCTTATAAAGCCCTGAGGTTATTATCAGTTCTATTTTGGAGCCCACCAGCTCTTCAAGCAGTTTCTGAGACTGTTCAAATTCCGTATTCATGCTCACCTCTCCATGAAATATCCTCGGGTCAGCCTGAAGAAAAATGCTTTCAAACCCCGCGGTGGATTAAAATTAGCAACCCCTTTTTCAGGTGTCCCCATCAGGGCGTATCCAAGTTTCCTTATGGACTCCGAGGCCCGGGAAGCGGGGTAAAGCTGATAAAATGGCTTCCTTATGCGCACAGCTCTTCCAACCAGATCGTCTTTCAAAATACAGCCTATATAGTGTATCGACAACCCCAGGAAACGATTGGCCGCCATGCGGATGCGAGTGGCGACTTCAATACCCTCTTCTTCGCTGCCGGCCATGTTGACAACAAAAGCGATGTCCGTTTTTCCGGCAACTTCCGGCGACGTTCTGAGGGCCTTCAGAACACCATAAGCATCGCGTATGGCCGTAGGTTCAGGCGTCGTCACCAAAATTGCCGTATCCGCCGCCCAGGCGAAAGTGAGGACGCTTCTGTGAAGCCCCGCCCCCGTATCGACAATTAAAATATCGGCACGATCCTCCAAAACCGCAAGGGTATCAATCAGATCCATCAGTTGTTCTTCGTTCAAATCCGCCAGTTCCCGTATTCCCGACCCGCCAGGCAGAATCCACACATTGTGCGCGAATTCGATGAGAACATCGTCTATCGATCGGCTTCCATCGATCAGGTGCGAAATATTGTATTTTGCGGTAATGCCGCAGAGCATATCCAGATTGGCCAGGCCGAGATCCGCGTCCATAAGAACGACCCTCTGCTCCTGCTCCCCCAGAGCACAGGCCAGGTTCAGCGAAAGATTGCTCTTGCCCACGCCGCCCTTTCCGCTGAGAACGGACAGAGTTTTCAGGTTCCCGGGATTTCCGGCGGGACGATTTTCCTGCCGGTGAAGTTCGACTATGCGTCGCAGCTCCCTTGCCTGGTCGGGAAAAACCATATCTGACCGGCTCATGCGTCTTTCCTGCCTTCTTCTCCCAGCAACAGACTCACAAAACGCGCCCCTGAAGCCACTTCGATGTCATTGGGAACGTTCTGCCCCGTGGTAAAAAAGGATACGGGACGTTCAAGAGCCTGTAAAATGTTGAACAGCGCCCCATAGCTCACCGTTTCGTCCAGCTTGGTGAAGATAACGTGAGAAATGGGAACCACCGCCATCCGGTCGACGACGTCCAGCATGTCTCTGTACTTCATGTTGGCGGACAAAACCAGATGAACCGCATCGGGCCTGAACACGTCGTAGAGAGTTTCAAAAGCCTCAAGGTTTTTGCGGTCCCTCTGACCCCGCCCCGCCGTATCCAGCAGAATGAGCTCCGCGTTTGAATGAGCTTCGAGGATTTCCGCAAAATTTTCCGCTTCGAAAATCACCTCTATGGGCACGCCCAATATTTTGGCGTAGGTCCGAAGCTGATCCACGGCGGCTATTCTGTAGGTGTCGCTGGTCAGCAACAGCACGTTTCGATGCTCCCATAACGCCTGTATCGCGGCCAGCTTCGCTATGGTCGTGGTCTTTCCCACTCCCGTGGGACCCAGCAGCATGACCTTGCGTCCTCCCATGACGTCCCCCGGCATACTGGAAGCGCAGCGAACCTTCGAAACCAGCCACTTTTCAAAAGGTTCCCTGTTATCTTTCGCTCTGTACTCCTCCACCAGGCGCCGCGCGTAGCCAGGATCCACTTCCGTATCAAGAAGCCTCCGGTAAATATCGTCCGACTCTATGGCCTCGACGCTTTTCGGAACGGCCGGAACAATACCGGGAAGGCCCGCCTCAAAAATTTTATGTCCGGCGATATCCGCGTTTTTCACCTGATCGAGACGGGACAAAACAGAATTGAGCCGCTTTGAGAGATCTTCCACTTCCTCCCGAAGCTTGTGGCTGTCCGATTCCTCCGGCATCTTCTCCTGACGGCCAACGTTGTCGAGGCCCTCCCGGGAAAGATACACGCTGTCGACCTCCTGCACGTCCTTCCGGATCCCCTGGGGAGAATAAATGACTCTCGCTCCCTCCGCAGGCGCTCTTTGCGCAACGGACTGAAACTGGGGCGTTTCAACAACCATTCCGTTACCGCCCAGGCCATTTTTGGCCTCCGTGGCCTGCTTGAACTCCAACAGTTTTTGAAAGGCCACCAACCGTTCCCGGGCGGCGTTGTCCTCTTTATCCTTTTCTCTGCTTTTCGCTTTTTCTTCTTTTTGGTCGTCCTGTAAAATTCCGGCAGAAACCATCAGGACGCTTCTCTGGAAAAAACCCATAAAACCACCCATGCGAACCGCCCGCGTGGACAGAATAACGGCGTCCTTTCCCAACCTTTCGCTGGCCAGCCTCAGGGCGTCCGCGTCATCTTTGGCTTCAAAGCTGATCTGATTGACAACCCTCATCACTCCACCATTCCCACCGTTTTAATTTGGATTCCATGAGCAATCTCATTGTAAGATACCACAAAAATATTGGTAATGGTTCCTTCGATAAGCCGCCTTACCACAAGCCGAACGTTGGGATGAACCAGCAGGACGGGAGGCAGATTACGGATAATCATATCATCGACGGAGCGGGATATGGCGGCGATCATTTTCTGTACTTCACGCGGATCCATGTTCAACTGCCATCCCCTTGCGAGATCCCCGTCCATCGCCGACATGATTTTCTGTTCCCAGTTTGGCGACAGCGTCACCACCGTAATGACGCCGTCCGCTCCCTGAATTTTAAGAGAAATAAGCCGGGACAAAGCCTCTCTGGCGCGCTCCGTAAGAAAATCTACGCTGCGGGAAAGTTTTCCATAGTCCGCCAAAGCCTCGAAAATCGTTACAAGGTCTCTTATAGGAACCTGCTCGCGTATAAGATTCTGCAGAACTTTCTGGATTTCTCCCAGCGAAAGCGACCCCAGCAATTCCTCCACCACGGCCGGCGCGTTTTCCTTCACCATATTGGTGAGTTTCTGCACCTCCTGCCGCGTCAGAAGTTCCGCGCCATTTTTTCGAATGACTTCCGACAGATGGGTCGCCAAAACCGAGGGGGCATCGACCACGGTATAGCCCATCGATTCCGCCTTGTCCCGAAGATCCGGGGAGATCCAGAGAGCGGGCAGCCCAAAAGCGGGTTCCGTGGTCGGTATGCCCACGAGTTCCTCCTCCACCGCGCCTGTGTTCATGGCCAGATAATGATCGGGAAGAAGCTCGCCCCTTCCGGCCTCGGCGCCCTTGACCCGGAGCACATACTCCGTCGGTTTGATCTGGATATTGTCCCTTATGCGGATGGGGGGCACGATCAGCCCCAACTCCACGGCCATTTGTTTGCGAATCGTCCCGATGCGCTCCAGCATATCTCCCCCCTGGGCAGGATCCACCAGAGGAATGATCGCGTACCCGATCTCCGCTTCCATCGGTTCAACGGTCAAAAGACGCATGACATCTTCGGGGGACGAGGCGGATGCGGGCTGCTGCCCCTCCGCGGGACGCCCCGGAGCGGACGCGGTTCCGGCGGATGAAGCGCCGCCCCGCTCTCCCTGTCGCTGTTTTTCTCCCGCCTCTATGGCCTGGACCGTTCCTTCACGGGCGACAACATACCCCGTCACAGCCAAAAGAGTTCCCAGTATAATGAAAGGAACGGTGGGGAGCCCCGGAATGAGGGCAAGAGCGAACAAAAGTCCCGCGCCAATGTAAAGCGGCCGCGGATACCGGGTGAAAATCCCCACGAGGTCCTGCCCCAGATCGGACTCCGAAGCGGCCCGGGTGACAATGACGCCCGTCGCGGCGGAAAACAGCAGAGCCGGAATCTGGGACACAAGACCGTCCCCGACGGTCAGAAGGCTGTAGAGCGCCGCGGCCCTGCCCACCGGCATTCCCCGCTGAAAAACTCCTATGGCGAGGCCGCCAAGAATGTTGATCATCGTTATCAACAACCCGGCTATGGCATCTCCCTTGACAAACTTCGAGGCTCCATCCATCGCTCCGTAAAAATCGGCTTCACGCTGAATATCCTTTCGGCGCGTCCGGGCTTCCTGTTCATCAATCAGCCCCGAGTTCAGATCCGCATCGATGGACATCTGCTTTCCTGGCATGGCGTCCAGGGTGAAGCGAGCCGCTACCTCGGCGACCCGCTCCGCGCCCTTCGTGACCACAACAAGCTGAATAATGACCAGGATGAGGAAGATGACGGCTCCTACAACGTAATTTCCCCCCACCACGAAGTCCCCGAAAGCGAGAATGATTTCTCCCGCGTATCCGTTCAGCAGAATGAGACGGGTCGTCGAAACGTTGAGGGCGATGCGAAAAAGCGTCACAATGAGCAGCAGCGTGGGGAAAACGGAAAGATCCAACGCTCGTTTGACGTAGAAGGTAACGAGTAAAACGACGACGCCCAGAGTGATGTTGCAGGCCAGCAATACGTCGACCATCCATGTCGGCAGCGGGATAACCATCATGCCGACAACGAGGACCATTAAAAGAGCTACTCCGATGTCCGAGTAATAAAGTATTTTTTTCAGAACGGACATTTCCGCTCCCGCCGCAGACGCCACCCTTGTTCCTCCCCTGTCGATACGTTCATCCCGCCAAAAACGAGACCTGATTCTTCCTCAATCGTTTCCCTGATCGTTTTTTTATTTCGCGTTTTTTATTTCTGTTTTCCCGCTTCCGTTTCCATGAGAACGTCTCTATTGTACATGAAGAAACCTGAAAACACTTCGACAGGAATCATAAAAAATAGACTCAAAAAGCCGTTTTTCGAAAAAAAACTTAAACATAAACACGTAAAATCAGTGATTTTCAATCCTGAAAATAAAGGACTGCAGCTTTCCGCGCCCCCGAAATACGATAAAAACACAGGTCATCATTCCTGCCGCACACAAAAACCCCGCGTTGCAGCCGCTGGTTTTGTCTTCAATATGAGGAGGCGTCGTTCCCTCTTTCCATATGGCGCTTTCGGAGTTGATTTTAACACGCCCAATAACGTCCAAATCGAGATTTCCGTAAATTTTAACGGTTCCGGACGTCGTCGAAGTGAAGGTAACCTGATAGGTCATTTCATCCACCGTCACCGCCGGCAGTTCAAAAGGAGAGTTCAGCGTGGGATCTGCCCCGGGGATCGGAATGGGGGTTCTCAGCGTCACCGTTTTATTGTAATCCCATGCGTTGATGCCGAGCTTCGAAGCGTTGAGCTCCACCTGAACGTTGTAGCCCAAAAGCGTCTGATCGCCGCTGTCCGTTTTCGTCAGGACCTCCAGACTGCCGCTGTCCTCCAGTTCAGTTCTCAAAATTCCCTTTTCCGCGTATCCTCCGCCCTTCAAAAGCCAGGTTCCTCCTATATCGTACGCCGACGCGGAACCGGCAGGCAAAAACAAACCCGCCGCCAGAACCGCCCCCGCCAGGAACGCCAGGAATCTGTACGCCTTCGACTGTCTCTTCAGCCGTATTGTCAATTTTCTCCCCCCTGCCGTGGTTCATTCCTCATGAAAATTCATCATGAAAATCCGTCATGATACACCGCCTTGAATTATATCCATAACTTTACGAATCTCCACAGACAAAGGCAATATCAAACTACGGATTTCATGGAGATCAGGCTTGCATATTTTTTCTGATGGTGCCAAAATTACAGCAACGTTACGGGTAATGGGTATGAGAAATTGAGAAACGGGCGGCAAAAAAAGAAATCGGCCGGCAAAAGAAAGATATGGTAAACAGAAATGCGTAATAAGCACAGACCTTCGAATCGGAGAATATTGTTTTGCGTGATGACGCTGCTTGTGTTTCTTTTCGTCGGGGCGGAAGAAAGCCATGGGGAAGAGAAACTGTTTTTTCTGTCGCCGGGCGTCAATGGGTATTTTCCCACGGACTCGAAAACACGGGACGCCTTCGGAGACGCCTGGTGGAGCCTGGGGGTTTCACTGAACCTGGAGAGTCTGACCGGCGGCTTCGAAGCGGCTGGATTCAACCTCACTCCCTATTTCGGACTCTACTATGGAGAGAAGGACGACAACGACGCCTGGATCATTCCCGTGGGGCTCCAGGCGCGATGGAACTTCAGCGACGCGGGCATCCTGAGGCCCTACGCCGGCATCGGGCTCGCAGGTTACGGAATACGATTCGAGGATCGGGCGGCAGGGGTCGATACGGGATGGAGAGGCGCCTGGGGCGGACGTCTCATGCTGGGAATGGACATCACCCGGTGGTTTAACATCGAAGCGGCCTACAACTTTATTTCCGACGTCAAAGATTACGACCTGAGCGGGTTTTCCGTTCAGGGCAAGTTCAAAATATATTTTTAGTCCATCTCTTTTTTATTCCCGTTTCTCTGTCACTTCGAGCCGGTCCAGCACCGCTCTGTTTTTCCATACCCGAACCAGAGCCTCCAGGTTGCCCGCCCAGCCCGCTCTTTCCAGGTCGAATCCGGTGTTTTCCTTCACGTAAAAACGTTTGAGAGAGCTTCCATAATCGATGTAGAGTTCCGACTGATCGTAAGACAGCTCCACTCGTCCCCGAATACAGATCTCCTCCGACGAAGGAGTCTCCGTCACGCGCACAGGCCGATAAATTCCCTTTTCGTCCGGCGCGAGAGCGACATACACCCACTCTGACGACAAAGCCGCATCGCCGGTCTTCTCTTTTTCTTCCTTCAGGCGTCGCAAGAGGGTCGGGTCCGCCTGTTCCACCGGAATTTCTTCGATATTGAAGCGCAGATCCACGTAATCACCCCGAAAAATATCCCGGGGATCGACGGGAAGGGCCGGCAAACGAATTTCCTTCCCCAGAGCAAGCACCAGAGCGGAGGTCGCCGGCCTGGTCAAAAGCACCGCCAGAGGAAGCAATATAACCAAAAGGTATCTGAAGGCCCGTCTCATGACGCTGACGCCTCTCTTTTCGGGTCCTGCCGTTCTTTGGAGGCCCTGCGGCGCTTTCGGACTCTCTCAAGCCCAAAACCCATCCCCACCAGAAGGATCCCTCCCGTGGTAAAAAACATCGCCTTGGGCATAAAGTCGTAAAACCGATCGAAATAGTACCGCAGAATCAGGACGCAAAAAAAGACGACCGCGCCCGTAGAGCCCTTGTATATGCACCAGAGCAGGACAATGGAGACCACAACAGCGGCGACGACAGTGGGATCGACAGAGCCCCAAAGAGAGTTCCAGCGCGACCATCCCCAGAGCTCACGAATCGTCAGAGAAATCCCGCAAACTCCCGTCAGAGTCACGCCCCACCCATCCAGCGGCCATTGCCGGAAGGCGAAACCGCAAAGGCAGAACAGGCACCCCGCAAGAACTCCAAAAATCATTAACAGCGCCATGTCATCCGTACAGCGGATAATCTGAATCGTCATCATATTCAGCGCGAGAAAGACGTTCAGATGAAAACCAACGCTTCCTCTTCTTTCAATAAACCACCAGAGCGCCCAGAGAATCGACAGAACCGCCAGAGGCTCCGGCTGCCAGACGAGGGTCTTCAGGACGCTCATGAAGTCGCCATCTCCGTAAGAATACCGGATGACGGACCAGAAGAACCCATGAATATAAACGAGAGCGATCACCTGAAGCAGCGTGAGCTGCAAACGGTCCCGAAACAGCAGCGCCGCTGGAAAAATTCCGATCATCCACCACAAAAGCGCCGTCGTGTAATGACCGCCCTCATTGAAAATCTGCGCGATCAAAAAAATGCCTCCACCGTAGATGAAACTTCCCAGCAGCAAAAGGGCTCGCGAAGTTTTGGGCAGCTCCTCCTCCATGTACCACGCCGCAAAAATCGACAGCATATAAACCAATATCACCAGAGCGACCTGGAATATTCGGCTGAATTCCATCCAGTGCGCCGCGATGTAACTCAGAAAACCGAGTCCCATCAGCACCGCGCCCAAAGCCATAATCAATCGGGACATGTACCCCTGTTTCGGTTCGTACAGTCCTTTAAGGGCCTGAGCCTGCTGTTCGGAAAGCAGATCCAGAGTTCGCCAGCAGCTCAATTCCCGTTGCAGGAAGCGAAAATCTCTCCTGGAAATCGATCGTTTCGAATCGGATTCAGACATGGCGGCTTCGCTCATGAGCCATGACGCATCAGTACACCCGACTGCCCAGCGGAATATCCGCCACAGGGGCGATGAGAGCGATTCTTTCTTTATCTCCTTCTCCGTCCACCGCCGTCAAAAGCATGCCGTTGCTCTCCACGCCGCAAAGTTTGGCAGGCTTCAGGTTCGTGACCACGACGACGCGATGTCCCTCCAGTTCGTCGGGTTTGAAGAACTCTCGAATGCCCGAGCAAATCGTGCGCCGCTCGTAGCCCAGATCGATTTCAAGCCTGTAGAGTTTTTTCGACCGCGGAATTTCCTCCACTTTGACGATCTGTCCTACCCGCATCTCCACCGAACTGAACCTCTCGATATCGATCTCCGGTTCATGGGCGGGTTTTTCCTCTTTTTCCTTCGACTCCGGAACTGCCGCGGCTTCTCTGGCCTTCTTCCAGGCCTCCACGTCGATTCGGGGAAAGAGAATATCCCCCTTGACAACCTTCGTTCCCGCTCCTCCTCCCCAGCGGAAGTCGTTGAGCTGGGCGGCGAAAGGGGTTCCGGAGCAGCCCAGCTGCTTCCAGATTTTTTCCGCCGACTCCGGAATATAAGGCGCCACCAGCAGGGCCGAAAGCCGCAGAACCTCGTACAGCGTGTGCAGAACACTCTTCAGCCGCTCCGTGTCCTCTTCCTTGTTCAGTTTCCAGGGCATCGTCTCGTCGATGTATTTATTTCCCCGGCCAATGAAGGCCCAGATGTGCTTCAGAGCTTCGTCGTAAGAGAAAACGGTCATCGACTGATCGACCAGCGCAACGGTGCTCTCGCCCAGCACACGAATCTCCAGATCCAGGGGATGAGCGCCCTGAGAGCTTCGGATGCCTCCGTCCGGAACCACTCCATCCGAATAGCTGACGATCATCTGAAGCGTGCGGTTCAGCAGATTCCCCAGGTCGTTGGCGAGATCGCTGTTGATGCGCCCCACCATTGCCGCTTCGGAAAAATCGCCGTCGTTGCCGAAGGGAACTTCCCGCAGCAAAAAGTAACGAAACGCGTCGGCGCCGTACACCTCGGCCATTTTGAACGGATCGACGACATTGCCTTTGGATTTGCTCATTTTCTCGCCGTCCACGGTCCACCAGCCGTGAGCGATGACCGACACCGGAACGTTGACCTTCAGCGCCAGAAGCATCAGGGGCCATATCACGCAGTGGAAGCGAATGATGTCCTTCCCCACCATATGCCGCACGGCAGGCCAGTACGTCCGGAACATCTCCGGACTGTCCAGATAGCCGACGGCGGTCGCGTAGTTGACCAGCGCGTCGAACCAGACGTAAACCACGTGCTTTTCGTCTCCGGGGATGGGAATTCCCCACTTCAGAGTCGTCCGGGAAACGGACTGATCCCGCACTTCTCCCCGAAGGAAGCTCATAATCTCGTTATACCGGATACGGGGCATCACGCCCTGCAGGTTCTTCTCGTAGTGTTCGATAAGCTGGGGAACGTACTTCGAGGCCCTGAAGAAGTAGCTCTCCTCCTTCATGGTGATCAGAGGCCGCCCGCAATCCGGACAGGTTCGGTTTTCGCCCATGCTCGACTCCGGAACGTAGGTTTCGCAGGGGACGCAATACCAGCCCTCGTAAGTTCCCTTGTAGATGTCGTCCTGGTCCATGAGTTTTTTGAACATGGCCTGAACCACGCGAATGTGACGGTCCTCCGTGGTGCGGATGAAATCGTCGTTGCTGATATTCAGGACCTTCCACAGCTCTTTGAAGTTAACGTGAATTTTATCGACCAGCTCCTGGGGCGTCATTCCCTTCGCCTCAGCAGCCGTCTGAATTTTTTGCCCATGCTCGTCCGTCCCAGTGAGAAAACGAACGTCGTACCCCTTCATGCGCATATAGCGGCTCATCACGTCACAGGCGATAGTCGTATAGGCGTGCCCGATATGGGGAATGTCGTTGACGTAATAAATAGGCGTGGTGATATAAAAACTTTTCTTTTCCATTATCTATGGAACCTCCCTGGGGGACTCTCACGCCTTTCCGGCTTCAAGCCCCACCGATATATTTCACTCATATATATTGCAATTATATATATTTCAAGCATACCGTTGCAATGTATTTACTTTATATACTACACCCTGCCCGGAGGGATTTTTCCCGAAAAAGACAATAAACCCCCAGCACGCCGCTTCCGGCTTTCACCCGGACGCTTTCTCCCAGAGGCCGGTTGCTGATGGTCCATGGATGGGACTGAGGGAGTTCCGCGTCATGAAGCTCCCATCTGACGCCCTCGACGGTGACGCCGCCGCAGACAGCCGTCAGGGGCAGAAGGGAAAGAGCGACAACCGGAAGGTAAAAAGTCAGTTCCACCGCCTCTCCTTCAAACAGGGGAAACAGAACCTCCGTCTCATCCGCGAAGGCCCGAACGCGCACACCCCATTCCTCTCCCCAGAGAGCGGAAAAAATATTCCCGAAGGCATGATCGAAACGCCCGCCCCAGCACCCCGTGACCAGAATGTCTCCTTTCAGGCCCTTCAGGCAGAGCTGAAAATCCGTGTAGTCCTTGTCCGCCGGATAAAGCTCGGGCCGGATGCCAAGACGCTCCAGCCATCGACGTCCTTCATCGCCGATGCTGTCAAAATCCCCCAGCGCGTGATCCGGACGGACATTCGCGATCCTGCAGGCATCCACTCCGCTGTCGGCCGCGCAAACTCTCTTTCCCGAGGCGGCTTCTCTCAGCCAGGCGGCGTCAGGCATGCGTCCTCCCAGGACCAGAATCTGTTCCACGGCCGCCTCCCGACCAAACTGAGCGTTCATCTGAGGCAGGCAAAAACGGGACGTCCGGTGCTCTTTCATCGCCGCAAAATCCATCGCCGCTCAGGCCATCGTTTCCTGAAGGCCGCTACTCCCCGAAGGGATCTCCGTTTCGGGCTCGTTCCAGAGTTTCGTAGGCGCTTTCCTCATCCATGAGAATTTCCCGGGGCTTCGAGGAATTTGCCGGCTGGGGCCCCACGATGCCCAGTTGCTCCAGCCCCGTCACCAGCCGCCCCGCCCTGGGGTAGCCCACGTTGAGGTAGCGCTGCAGACCGCTGGCAGAGGCGATTCCCGTGTCCATAACCACCCGGACGGCCTCCTCCAGCTTGGGATCGTCGATAATGGCGGAACCGGAGCGGGTTCCGTTCTCTCCACTGCCCCCGCCTCCGGCGACGTAATCTTCGAATTCGATGTACTCGGGCTCTCCAAAAAGGTTCTTCATGTACTCCACGAACGCCAGCGTGCGCTCCTCCGTGATGAAGGACGCCTGCAGGCGAAGGGGGCGGGGATAACGGGTGCTGTAAAAAAGCATGTCCCCCCTGCCCAGAAGTTTCTCGGCTCCCCCCGTGTCGATGATCGTGCGGGAATCCGTCTGAGAGGGCACCGCAAAAGCCACCCGGGCCGGTACGTTGGCCTTGATGAGTCCCGTGATGACGTCCACGGAGGGACGCTGGGTCGCCAGAATGAGGTGGATTCCGGCGGCTCTCGCCTTTTGGGCCAGACGCGCGATCAGGCCCTCCACCTCCTTGCCCGCCGTGTACATCAGGTCGGCGAACTCATCCACCACCACTACAATGTGAGGGAAGCGGTGCTTCGGCAGGGCCTTTTCATTGTAAGACGCCAGATTGCGAACCTTGGCCCGGGCAAAACACTCCGACCGGTTTTCCATCTCCTGCACGGCCCAGGACAGGGCGGAGATGGCCTTTTTGGGATCCGTGACGGGACGGGCCAGAAGGTGGGGCAATCCCTCGTAGATCGCGAACTCCACGTATTTGGGGTCCACCAGAATGAGCCGCAGTTCCTCCGGGCTGCGCTGAGAACACATCCCGAGAATGCAGGTGTTCGTAAAAACGCTTTTACCCGACCCCGTGGTTCCCGCCACAAGCAGGTGAGGCATATCCTCCAGCGCGCAGATCAGGTGTTTCGAGTCGACCCGCACTCCCATGGGAAGAATCAGCCGCGCCTCGCTTTCCCGAAATTCCTCGGACTCCAGGATGGACCGCAGAGTAATCCCCCTTCGCCGGGGATTCGGAATTTCGATGCCCACATAACGCTGTCCCAGAATAGGCGCTTCCACCCGCACGGACACTACGGCGAGAGCCATCATCAGATCGTTGGCCAGACCGGCCACCTTGCTGACCTTGATGCCCGGCGCCAGTTCGAGCTGAAACTGAATCACGGAGGGCCCGACGACGATATGAGCCACGCTGGCCTTCACCCCGAAGTTCTGAAGAGTGGTGACGATGGTCTCCGCCTGCTCTCTGGCCAGGTCGTCGCCTTCGTTGTCCTCTCCCTCCTTCGCCGGTGGGCCGAAAATATCCAGAGGCGGCGGAAAAAGTCCTGCGCGAACCCGTGCGGCGTCCTCCTCCTCCGGAAGCTGCACCTCCGGGTAGGCCTCCTGAACCGCGGTCGACGTTCCGTCCTCCAAAATCTTCGCTTCTTCTGTTTTTATTCCCTCTGTTTTTATTCCTTCTGTTATTATTTCCTTCCGGCTTTCCTCCGTTGCTGGAGAAGTCAGAAGGGCTCTCAGCTCCTGGACCTGTTCTCCCGGAGCGATTTTTGGGACGCCCTCGACTTCAATGATCTGAGCCGGATCCAGTTCCGATTTCGACAGCAGAGGTTCCACGTATTCCCGGGTTGCAGCTTCCGTCGGGGTCGTTCCCTCTTCCTGTTTTTCCCACAGGTGTTCCGCTTCCAGGGAGGCCAAAAGCCCTTCCAGAATTTCCGAGGCCGTCTGAGGAGGGGCAGCAGGCCCTTCTTCAGGCAAAGAGAGCTTCGTCGCGTTCTCCGCTTTTTTATCCCCATCAAAAACAGGACCATCGAAAACAGGAGGCTCGGATGTCGTTTCCGATGGTCGGATTTCGGCATCTTCCTTCGCCTCCGGGACGACAGGGGCTCCCGCAGGAGGCTCCGGCGACGGCTCCGCGGGGCTTTCTCCGGCTTTCATCGACTCGGGGACAATGGGCTCCGTGGGGCGCCAGGTCGTGGGATCGACCAGTTCTTCCCCCACCATAACCAGCCCGTCCACGGGCGTCGAAGCGAGAACTTCGTTTCGGGGTTCCTCCGGAGCGGTGGGAAGAACCAGATCTTCAGCCGCGACTCTGGGGAAATGCCGTATGGTGAAGGCGGGAGCTTCGCTTTCGCGCTTCGGAGTTTCACGTTTCGAACCCTCATATTTCAGGTCTCGGGAGTCTTCCCTGGAGCGTCCCGCGCCGGAGCGGAAAAGCCGGGCGGGCAGCCTGAAGCCAAAAAAGATCATGGACAGCGCCAGCGAGGCGAAGGCGACGATAACGGTTCCCAGCGCTCCCAGATTCAGCACGAAAAAACGCGCCAGTCCGTCCCCCGTGACGCCGGGAGTAAAAATCGCCGGGGCGAGCTCCCAGTGAGCCTGCTTAAACAGTCCCAGAGCGAAAGCCGTCGAAAGGTAAAGCTGCAGCGTTCCGAAAATCTGCCCCAGAGGGCGGGGAATTCGGATTTTGGCGATCCAGGCCACGCAAAGGTAGAACAAAAACGCCAGGGGAACGATAAGCGCGCCTCCCCAGGTCGTTCGCAGATAATTACCCAATAAACGCCCGCTTTTACCCGTCCACGAGCTGTCCATCAAAGTCCCCATCAGAAAAATGACGCCCGCCGTAAAAAGGAAAACGAGAAATTCGAACCACCTTCCGGTCCCGGAGTGCCTGCGAGGGGGTCTCTTTCTCGGTAAAGCGGCTTTCATTTTTCTGTTACGAGAAAGTGCCATGTCCGATTTTCAGCTCCTATTCCGTTCTTGCTTTTTTGGTGTTCCGGCGATGCTCTTCATAAGTGGAAGCAAAGTAATGATGCCCGTCTTTCCTCGCCACATAGTAATAGTAATCGTTCTCCTCCGGCTCCAGAGCCGCCGCCCAGGACTCCGCCGACGGGACGCATATGGGAGCCGGCGGCAGTCCCTGTACAACATACGTATTATACGGCGAATCCACAGTGAGGTCGCTGTACAATACCCGCGTCAAATTTCTTCCCCGAAGCTTCCAGGCGTAAATCACGGTGGCATCGATCTGCAGCAGCATGTCTTTCTTCAGACGATTCATGATCACTCCCGCGATGGCCGCCCGTTCGTCGTCCCAGAGGGCCTCTCTCTGCACCATCGACGCCACGGTGGCGGCCTGACGCAGGTCCTTCGACGTCACCTCCGGAGGCAGAGCGACTCCGTACCGGTCCCACCAGGCGTGACTGGCAGCCCGAACCAAATCCTTCGGCGTTTCCTCCACGACAAAATAGGTCTCCGGCAGCAAAAACGCGATACGTCCCGCCTCGGTGGAGGGAATACGGGAACGCATCGGCTCGGGGTAGTTCAGATCGTCCAATATCTCCCGCTGCAGTAAGTCGCCATTTTTCGCAGGAGTCGGGTTCTGCTCCTCGTCGAACACTCCCCTCAGAGAGAAAATATCCATTCCGGGAATGATCGTGAGGCTGGACGTCACGGGTTGGGTGGCGCGCAGCTGTCTTGCCATGTTCCACGCGTCCGTCCGGTTGACGCGATACTGGCCCGGACGAATTTTTCGGTCTATTCCGAACCGGACCATCCACTTCGCCAGTTTGGAGGCGGAGTCCGTGATCGCCTCCTGATCCTCGAAAGCCTGAGCGCACTGACGGGCGTTCAGCCCGGGTCGGATCACCACGATTTTCATTTCTCCGTGGGGAACGGGGAGGATTCTGTCCCAGAAATTGAGCGGGATCTTCATGTGATACGCCGCGGCTCCCAACCCAAGACCCAGCAAAAAGGGAAGCAGAATCAGAATCAACAAACCTTTTTTCATCGAATCCATCCTCCAACTCCCTCTTTTCTCCTGCTCTCCGGCTCTTCTTCATTCCTTCAAGGCCAGTCCAGTCCTTCGGGTACAACAGAGCGCCGTTCACCCGAAGCTATTTACAGATGAACATCGCGTCCCCAAAGGAAAAAAATCTGTATTCTTCGGCAACGGCCAGGGCGTAGAGCCGACGAAGGGCCTCCAGCGCGTCCCTTTCTTTCGCTTCCCGATCTTCTGAAACCCTGTCGCGAAGGTGCGCGACGAAGGCGGCAACCAGCATCAAAAGAGAGCTTTTCGGCAGATGAAAATTCGTCACCAGCGCGTCCACCACTTTGTAATCGTAACCGGGACGGATAAAAAGATCCGTATTTTTTATGCCCGCAGTCACGGTCCCGTCTTCCCCGGCCATGGACTCCAGGGTTCGGGTCACGGTCGTTCCCACGGCCACGACTCTGCCCTTTCTCCTCCGGCAGGCTCTCACGGCCTCTGCCGTCGCCTCCGGCATTTCGCAGTATTCGCTGTGGATATGGTGCTGACGAATATCCCTCGCCTTCACCGGACGAAAGGTTCCCAGCCCCACGTGCAGCGTCACCCAGGCGATGGATGTCCCCCGCTCCCTTATCCGCTCCACGAGGTCTTCCGTGAAGTGAAGGCTTGCCGTGGGAGCCGCCACAGACCCGTCCCGGGCTGCGAAAATCGTCTGGTACGCCTCCCGGGGAAGCCCCTTCGTTTTGATGTAGGGCGGCAGAGGCATCACCCCCCGGCACTCCAGAAAAGCCGTCACGTCCTCCCGTCCGGTTCCGACGCGCAAAACGCGAATTCCTTCCTCTTCGGCGCTCTCGATCCTCAACACCCGGTCTCCCACAAGAACCTCCGACCCTGGGGGCAGACGGCGTCCCGGACGGACCAGAGCCCGCCATCGACAAAAATCGCTTTCCACCGGTTCCAGCAGCAGAATTTCCACCTTTCCGCCGCCCCGAACCTTATTCCCCGTGAGCCGGGCGGGCAGAACGCGGGTATCGTTGAGAACCAGCAAATCATCGGGGCCCAGATATTCAGCAATATCCCTGAAGACACGACCTTCCGTTCGATTTTCCGGAACGTGCCAGACGAGAAGACGGGAGCTGTCCCGGGGAACCGCCGGAGTCTGCGCGATCCTCGATTCCGGCAGGTCATAGTCGTAAGCATCCAGGCTGTATATATCGGTCATTTAAAACTTCCTTCTATCGAAACTTTGCTAAACTAAACTTTGCCAAACTTTATTTATGTTATTTAAACTTCTTTACGGTAGTTCCCGAAAAATAGTATTCCAGAATGCGTTCGGCCTTCCACCCCTGCCGGGCCAGAGCCTGAGCTCCCCACTGGGAAAGGCCGACGCCGTGCCCCCATCCCCTGCCTCTGAAGGTGAAAAAACCGTTTTCCTCCGCGATAACCTGTCCGGAACGCAGGGCCGGCATGGACACGGGCAGAGACTGAGGAAGAGCGACGTCCTCCGCGGGGGCTTCAGCGTCCGTTTTGCCGCCGCTCCGCTGTATTCCCAGGTAAAGGTAACTTTTTCGCTTTTCGGGGTTCAGAAGCATATCCATCAGTTCCGACGAAGAAAAGGCCCCATCGACCGTCATACGCGTCAGACGGGCTTCCTCCGCGCCGGACATGGGAAGATCGAGGTTGGGAGGCGTCTGTGAAGCCGTTTTTTTCGCCGCGGCGGGAGATGTCGGGGACGGAGACTTCTCCAGGGGAGCGTCTCCCGTCAGCAGAGTACTTTTAATGAGATTGGGTCCTACCGCCATTCTGAAGCGACTGGCCTTCACCTCCGCGGAACCGGCGCTTCCCGCCAACGTCAGCCTCACCGCGCGTCCTCCCCCCTCGGTTTCCGAAACGCGAACTTCCCTGAGCTGCCCTATACTGATTCCCAGTCTGGAAAGGGCAGCCTGCATCTGGGACGCCGGAATTTTCGCGGTCCAGGAGGAATTGGGGGACTCGTACTCCACCGGCTCTTTCACTCCCGTCAGATAAGGGAGTTTTTCTCCCCACACGTTGGCGTTGCTGGCGGTATGCCCTCCGCTGTCCGAGTGAAACGGCGTGAAGGCCACCCCGTTGTTATAAGTGACGATCTCTCCTTTGGTCTCTCTCACCGCGCGGTCCGTGGCGGCGGTTTCCACTCCGGCGCCCTTGTACACCTGATCGGAAGCGGTATCCCCCACGTCATATCCCCGCATGGACCGGTTGAGGCTTTGACGCACGCCATAGGTTCGGGAAATGATGGCCTGAACCTTCAGGTACTCCGCCGGCCATTTGGAGCTGGCCTCCGCGGGCAGCACTCCCCGGATGTAGTCCTCCACGTCGAGGGTATTGATCAAAACAAAATCCCGGCTGAGCAAAAACTCTCCCCGATACTGTCTTCCCTTATATCTCAAAAGTCCCCTGCCGGAGATTCGGAGCGGAAGAGGCATTTTCGTTTTTCCCATAACCGCTGAAGAACCCGATCGCGTCAACACAATCGATTTTTCCGCGCTGTGAGTTTTTTTCGCGCCGTCGACGAGTTTCAGCGGACCTTCCGAAGCGATGGCGAGGCTGGACTCGCCGTCCGCCAGACGCACGTAAATATCTCTTGCCTCCGCCGTTCTCCCAAACGACAAAATCAAAGCCAACGTCAAAAAAAACGTCTCTACTCTGTTTCGCAACGCTTCCTACCTCCGGCCGCAGATGCCCCCTGAGAAAGGCGCCATTAAATTCTTCAAAATTAAAGTTCTTCAAAATTAAGTGCAAAAATTAAGTGCAAAAATAATAACATCTGCGCGAACGGACTGCAAATATCTGTTCCGTACTTCGATTCAGGGGCTGTCACCGCGTCCCGAACTGCCACTGCGTCTCAATCAGCCCGTCACTGCGCCTCAATGCGTTTCAAGTTTCAATGCGTTTCAAACGGAAGCAGGATCGTCCCGTCGGAGGGAGGCTGTTTTCCAAGATATTCATACGCCGCGGCAGTGGCCCTGCGCCCTCGGGGCGTTCGCTCCAGAAACCCCTTCTGTATGAGGTAGGGCTCATAGATGTCCTCTATGGTCTGAGGGTCCTCGTTCAAAGCGGCCGCGATCGTGGACAGCCCCACCGGCCCGCCCTCGAACAGTTCGATGATTGAGCGCAGGATACGGCGGTCTCCCTCATCCAGTCCCTCCGGGTCGATTTCCAGCATATCCATCGCCTGATCCGCCATTTCCGCCGTTATAACGCCCGTCCCCCTGACGGCGGCCACGTCTCTGACCCGTCGCAGAAGCCGCAGAGCCACGCGGGGAGTCCCCCTGGAGCGGGAGGCAATTTCCCCCGCGGCCTCTTCGAGAATTTTCACGTCGAAAGCCACGCTGGCCCGCTGAACGATCCGGACCAGTTCTTCGTCCGTATAGGGAGTGAGCTGTTCCACAATGCCGAAACGGGCCCGCAGAGGAGACGTCAGAAGCCCCAGTCGGGTGGTGGCGCCGCACAGGGTGAAACGGGGCAGAGAGAGGCTTATCGTTCTTGCCAGCGGCCCCTTCCCCACCACGAGATGAAGGGAAAAATCCTCCATGGCGGGATAGAGAACCTCCTCCACCTGCGCCGGAAGACGATGAATCTCGTCGATGAACAGAACATCGTTGTTTTCGATATTGGAAATGATCGCGGCCAGATCGCCCGTCCGCTCCAGAGCCGGGCCCGTGGTGGTCCGGAGCTGGCCTCCCATTTCGTGCGCGATGATCCCCGCCAGCGTGGTTTTTCCCAGACCCGGCGGACCATAAAACAGGGCGTGGTCGAGAGGTTCTCCCCTGCCCTTCGCAGCCTGCATATAAATCTGAAGTTTTTCCCTGACTTTCTCCTGCCCGATGAACGTGTCCAGAGTCGTCGGCCTGACGGCCAGATCCTCCGGAGAACGGGGGGGAGAAAAAAAACGAGTGTCCTTGTCATCCTGCATGAATCCGCGTCTCCAGTCAAACCTGAAAAATCGCCGGCTGCCGAGGTCTCACTGTTTGCGATGCAGTGCCTTCAGCGCCGCCCTCAAAAGGCTCTCTTCGTCCATTTTATCGTAATCTTCCCCCTGGGCGGCCCGAACCAGAGCCAGAGCCGACGCGGCCTCCCCCTGAGAAAAGCCCAGAGAGCGGAGCGCGTCTCCTACCGTGTCCACAACCCGATTCCCCGGCAGTACGTTCTTCTCTCCCGTCTGAGGCAGGGTCAGAGAAGACAGCGTCGAAAGGCTGTTTTTCAGCTCAAAGCAAATTCGCTCCGCCGTTTTGCGCCCTACCCCGGGCACCCGCACAAAGGAGTCCACATCGGCCATGGAAACCGCGCGAACAATCTCTTCGGCCGAGAGGACGCTCAGAACGGCCATGGCCGTCCGCCCCCCTATCCCTTTGATCGTCGTGATCTTCAGAAAAATTTCCCGCTCCGCCTCATCGGCGAACCCAAAAAGAGCGACCCCCGCCTCCGAGATCTGAAGCCAGGCCGTCAGCCGCACCCGATCCCCCGGAGAACAGAGAGAAAGAGCGCCTCTGGAGGCGTTGATGTCGAACCCCAGTCCGTTCACGTCCAAAACCACATTCGTCTCCGTAACCGAAAGAACCTCGCCGCAAAGAGAGCGAATCATAGCCTGCCTCCCGCCGTTTGTCGCGCCGCCATCGTTTTTTCGTGTTTGTAGAAGGCCAGCCCCGTCAGAGCAATGGCCAGGGCATCGGCCGCGTCGTCCGGTTTCGGGATCTCATCCAGTCCCAGAACCTTTTGAATCATGCGCTGAATCTGAGTTTTGTCCGCGGTTCCCGTTCCGCATACGGCCATCTTGATCTGGTTCGGCTTGGGCTCCAGAACCGGCAGATTCCTTTGGGCGGCCAGCAGCAGCACCACTCCCCGGGCCTGCCAGACGTACTCCGCCGTCGTAATGTTGCGCCCGAAAAAAAGGCGCTCTACGCACATAAAATCCGGGGAGCAGTCGTCGAGCCGCTCCCCGAGAGCATCGTACAAATAAAGAAGCCGCTGAACGAAGGGCGTTTCCGGCCCTGTCTCCAGACAGCCCCAACAAATCGCCTGAACGGAGGAGCCTCTCTGCCGCACCAGCCCGTAACCCATACGCGCCAGTCCAGGGTCCACACCGAGACAGATCAGGCCGGCCTCTCCCGATCCCACGCTATTCCTCGATCTGCGCGGCGACCTCGTCCGGAATGTCGAAGTTGGGGTAGACGTTCTGCGTGTCGTCCTGCTCCTCCAAAGCGTCCACCAGACGGATGATCTTTCGCGCTACGTCCACGTCGGTGATCTCCACCGGTGTTTTTGCCACCATGGGGGTTTCGGCGCTTTCCACCGCGTATTTTGCCTTCTCGAGAGCCATCTGCAGCGTGTTCAGATCGGAGGGCTCGCAGTACAGGGTATATCCTTCCTCCGCAGGCTCCATATCGGTCATTCCCGCATCCAGTCCGCAGGACATCAGCGCGTCTTCGTCCAGTCCCTTCCCTTTGACCTCGATGACCCCCCTGCGGTCGAACATCCAGGCGACGCTGCCCGCTTCTCCCATCTGCCCGCCGTTGCGCGTGAGCAGCGCGCGAATTTCAGGCGTCGTGCGATTGCGGTTGTCGGTCAGGACCTCGATGAGCAGAGCCGTACCTCCCGGGCCGTAGGCTTCGTAGGTCAGTTCCTCGTAGGCCGCTCCCTCGATTTCGCCGGTTCCTCTCTTGATTCCCCGAATAATGTTGTCCATGGGGACGCTCACCGCCTTGGCCCGGTCGATGGCCGTCTTCAGGCGCATGTTCATCGCCGGATCCCCGCCGCCTTCCTTGGCTGCCACGATAATCGCCCGGACCAGCTTCTGGAAAAGATTGCCCCGCCGGGCATCCTGCGCTGCCTTTCTGTGCTTGATGTTCGCCCATTTGGAATGTCCTGACAAAAAAATCACCTCATAGCAGAAATTATTTCCTTATTATAACCGATAAATCGACGACCGACGGATTCCTCCGATCGACGAATTCCTCCGGCCCGAACCGGCGAAACTCTCGTTCCGCGTTCATACGCAGTATACGCTCCCGGTCTTTTATGGTAGTATTACGCAATTGTCACGTATTTTCATCGCGCGGTGGCGCAAAGCGCGTTTTTTAAAGCCGAGGGGGCGGGGTTAATGTGTAAAGAAAGCAAAGATTACAAAGATACGCTGAACCTTCCCGTCACGAACTTTCCGATGAGGGCGAACCTTGCGAAGCGAGAACCCGAATTCCTGAAGTTCTGGCAGGAACACGACACGTATCACAAGGCGGTGGCCCGGCGCAAAGGGGCAAAGAAATTCATTCTTCACGACGGACCGCCCTACGCCAACGCAAACATACATATCGGAACCGCCTTCAACAAAATCCTCAAGGACTTCATCCCGAAATACAGGCTGATGAGCGGACATTACGCGCCTTTCGTACCGGGGTACGACACCCACGGGCTGCCCATTGAGCTTCGTGTTCTGAAGGATGAGAACCTCTCCAAGGAAGCCGCGGATCCCGTTCTGCTCCGCAAAAAATGCACCGAGTTCGCCACCCGGTTCATCGGAGTGCAGACCGAGGAGTTCAAACGTCTGGGCGTGTTCGGAGAGTGGGACAACCCTTACATCACCCTGAAGCCGAGCTACGAGGCCATAGAGCTGAACGCCTTTGCCGACATGGTGGACAGAGATCTGGTTTACCGCGGTCTGAAGCCCGTTTACTGGTGCATCGACTGTCAGACGGCCCTGGCCACGGGAGAAATCGAGTATGAGGATGAACCGTCGCCCTCCGTTTACGTGGCTTACCCCATGCCGGAGGCGGCGCAAAAATACCCCGCGCTCGCCGGAAAGGACGTTTACGTGGTCATCTGGACGACCACGCCCTGGACCCTGGCGGCAAGCATGGCGGTGGCGCTGCATCCTCACTATGAATACGGTTTTTACGAGGCAAACGGAGCAGATGGGGCAAACGAAAGGGTCTTTCTTCTGGCCGCGGAGCTGAAAGACGCCGTGGCAAAGGAAACGGGGATCGCTCTCGGCGCGCCGCTGGCCACCGCCAAGGGCGCCGAACTGGAGGGACTGATCTCCATCCATCCTTTTTACGACGATCGGAAGATTCCGCTGATTCTGGCCGACTATATCATGCTGGATTCCGGCACGGGCTGCGTTCACACGGCTCCCGGGCACGGCACGGAAGACTTCGAAAGCGGGGTCAAATACGGCATCGACGTCTACAATCCCGTGGACGACGCCGGATACTACCTCAAAAACACCCCGCTTCTGGGGGGAATGGACATTCATTCCGGAGGGAAAAAAGCGCTGGCCCTGATTGAAGAACGAGGACGCCTTCTGGGCAGCGGATCGATCATGCACAGCTATCCCCACTGCTGGCGCTGCAAAAAGCCCGTCATCTTCCGCGCCACGGAACAGTGGTTCATCGCCGTGTCGAAGTTTCGGGAGCGGGCGCTGGAGGTCATCGACAACGAAGTGCGCTGGATCCCCGAATGGGGTCATGATCGCATCTACAACATGGTGAGAGACCGCTCCGACTGGTGTCTCAGCCGCCAGCGGGTTTGGGGCGTTCCCATCCCCGCGCTGAAATGCGGAGACTGCGGGCAGCATTCCCTGACGTCCCAGCGTATTCGAATTTTCGCGGAAAAGGTGAAAAACGCTCCCGAAGGCTGTTCCATATGG
This sequence comes from Synergistaceae bacterium, assembly GCA_031272035.1. Classification (NCBI taxonomy): domain Bacteria; kingdom Thermotogati; phylum Synergistota; class Synergistia; order Synergistales; family Synergistaceae; species Synergistaceae bacterium. Next base: position 3,249 of record JAISUO010000057.1, on the reverse strand, counting down.
TGGGACAAAGATCAGACCCCCGAGGCGCTTTTCGGTTCTCTGGCCGTCTGCGACGCCTGCGGCTCTCACAACGTCTCCAAGGACAGCAATATCCTTGATGTCTGGTTCGACTCCGGAACATCGCATTTCGCCGTCCTGAACACCTGGGAAGGACATGAGTGGCCCACGGAAATTTATCTGGAGGGCAGCGACCAGCACCGCGGGTGGTTCCAGTCCTCCCTGCTGGCCGCGGTGGCCGTGAAGGACCACGCGCCCTATCGCCAGGTTCTGACCCACGGGTTCATCCTGGACGGGGAAGGCCGCAAGATGTCCAAATCCCTCGGCAACAGCGTCTATCCCCAGGAGATCGTCAGCGAATACGGCGCGGATATTCTGCGCCTCTGGGTCGCCTCCACCGACTATCGCAACGACGTCCGTATTTCCACCAATATCATGCGGTCCCTCTCGGAGACGTACCGCCGCATTCGAAACACGGCGCGCTTCCTTCTGGGAAATCTGCATGGCTTCGACCCGAAAAAACACTCCGTGCCCACGGACAAACTGCTGCCCATGGATAGATGGATTCTGAGCCGCCTGAACCGCGTGATCGAACGCGCGGGAGAGGCCTTCGAAAACTACGAGTACCACCTGCCCACCTACGCGATTCACTCCTTCTGCGTCACCGAGCTGAGCTCCTTCTACCTCGACGTCAGCAAGGACCGTCTTTACGTGGAGGCGGAAGATTCCCTGACGCGCCGCAGCGCCCAGACCGCCATGTGGGAAACGCTTTCCGCCGTCACGCGGATGCTGGCGCCGATCCTCAGCTTCACCGCCGAGGAAATCTGGCAGGAAATGCGGACGATTGACCCCGCTCTTCCGGAAAGCGTCTTTTTGAGCGATTTTCCCAAACCAAATAAAACCCTGATCGACGAGTCCCTGGACACCCTGTGGGACAGAGTTTTGAGTCTGCGCGGTGCCATCAGCCGTCTTTTGGAAGAACTGCGAGCAGCCAAAACCATCGGAACTTCTCTGGAGGCCCGCGTTCAGGTTCGAAGAACTGAAGCCCTGGCCGAGGTTGAAAAAGCCTTCACCCTCGACGAAATGGCGGACATCGCCATCGTCTCGAAGTTCGAGTGGACGGACGCGCCTGACCTCGAAAAGACGTTCCGGGACGAGGAGACGAGTTACGAGCTGGCCGCGGCCTTCACCTCCGGCTCCCGGTGCCCCAGGTGCTGGAAGTACACCGAAACTCCGGTCAACGACGGTCTTTGCCCCCGATGCGCGAAGGTGCTGGAGGCCCGTTGACGCCGAAACCTGAGGAAAACCCTTCCGCAGACAAAGATTTCGACGGCGACGACGAGATCGAATATGAACGTGTCGAACACATCGAGGCCGATCCGGACGGGTCACGCCTCGATGTCTTTTTGTCCCGAACGCTGGGCATCACCCGATCCTTCGCTCAGAAACTCCTGAAAGAGGGCCGCGTCCGAAGCTCCCGCCCCGCAGCGGAGGCTCCGGAAGGCTCGAAGGGAAAGCTGAAACCTTCACGGCTCCTGACCTCGCCGGAAACCTTCGTCGTCCTCATGCCGCCTCCCGAACTTCTGGAAATTGAACCGGAAAACGTCCCCTTCGACGTCATCCACGAGGACCAATGGCTTCTGGTTGTGAACAAACCGGCCGGGCTTGTGGTGCATCCGGCCCCGGGACACCGGCGGGGAACCCTGGTTCACGGGCTTTTGTGGCGTTATGCCGACCTGGGCCCCTTCAACAACGTTCGCCGGCCGGGAATCGTCCACCGCCTGGATGCCACCACCTCCGGCCTCATGCTGATCGCCCGCGAACAAAAAACGATGGAGCTCTTGCAAACGGATTTTCGAACGAGGTCCATCGAAAAAAAATATCTGGCGCTCGCTCACGGAAACTTCGACCGGAAGTCAGGAATCCTCGAAGGCCCCATCGGACGACATCCTCAAAATCGCCTGAAAATGGCCGTCATCGAGGGAGGTCGTCCCTCGGCCACCGAATACCGCGTCCTGTGGAACGCCTCCGGATACGCTCTGGTTTTGTGCGACCTCCTTACGGGACGCACCCATCAGATTCGCGTCCACATGGCCGCGGCGGGGCACCCTCTCGTGGGGGACTCCCTCTATGGAGGAAAAGAGATTTTGCGAACGCCCTCAGGAGCCGAACGGGTTTTTCTGCACTCCTGGAGACTGGCCTTCACCCATCCCATCACCCGGAAACCCATGCGCTTCACCCTCCCCATCCCCTCCGAGCTTCGAGAATATCTGATGGGGGAAAAGAGTGGCCGGTAAATTTTATTTTTATGAAAAAGCTTATTATGTCGGATATTCGAAACCGACAGCGCCGGAGAGAGAAAGGGACGCAAAGACGCCCGCCGTCCGCGCCTCTGTCGAGCACTCCGCCGCCCCCTGCCCGTGATACCGTGACCCGACCGTCGTTGACAAAAACGGCTTAACTGCTATAATTCTCTTGTTTGTTTTTCAGCAGGAGGGTGGTTAGTTCAGAGGTAGAACGCTTCCTTGACACGGAAGAGGTCAGAGGTTCAATTCCTCTATCACCCACCAAGTAAAATCAAGGGTTCAGGAGATTTCTCCTGAACCCTTTTTTATTTTCATTGTAACACCCTTGTAACAAATTTTTTTGATGTCAGGTTGCTGCGTCTTTGGGATGAGATGGAACCGACACTCTGAGTTTCCCTTTTACCATTGTAACTGATTACTCCTGTCCGACTTATGGATGCGGGCGGACGAAAAGCGGCACGATATATGCCTGCACCCAGGCAGCCCCGATGATCGCGGCTGCGGCCGCCAGAACGATCATCACTTTTCCGGACAGCCAGATGCTTGCCGGCGGATCGATCTTGATGTGCTCCTCTAGCATTTTTTGTTCTCGTTGATCCGTTCCGAAAGAATCTGCAATTTTTCCGACATATTGGGGACGACATTCTTGTCGTTAAAGTCGTCCATGGATTGCCGCAGTTCACGGATTTTATCGAATGCTTCGTCGATCTGGCATTGCAGCGCATCGAACGATGGTTCCCGAAATCGACTTCGCCCATCGTACATGTGTATCACCTTCCTCGCTCGGCCTTATACCGGGGAGGCAACCCCCACCTTTTCAGCCAAAGTTTTCAGCCGATTGTACCAACCTGCCCGGAACTTTTCCTGTGTCGGGTTCGTGCGTATGATGTCATCGTAGTATTGTTTTCGTACCGACAGAAGAGTCTCCGACATGGCAACACTCCGA
>JAISUO010000056.1 GCA_031272035.1 Synergistaceae bacterium | reverse complement strand
ATATTGTGGTTGACAACCATAGCCATTATGAACTACCTCCCTGTGTTGTGGGACACTGATGTCCATACCGTTCCCCTTTTTACGTTCCGTAAATATCCCTATTTACAGGAACCGATCCTGAATTTCCGTTACATCTTCAAAACACTTTTCACAAAATGACCTCGCTGCTTCTTCTCTCTTTCGGCCTCTATCATCTCCCCGCTGAAGGTGACAGTTTACCTACTATTATAAAAAAATACGTATATCTTTAGTTTGTATTTTTAGCACTCTCTTTTTTATCTGTCAATAGTAAAAATTGTTCAATCTTATAAATGTAAAATCAAATTGAATTTAAGGTGTTCCGGATTTTTCTTCGGCTGGCAGTGCGTTCGCAGGCAGCTTTGGGTTATAATTTCCATTGTTTTATTGTTTTACGGAAGGCTTTATTGTTTGATGGAAGGAGGGATGCCTGGCTATGCCTGTGGGTTCTTCATCGAAGGGCGGAGTTTCGGTTGAGAGGCGTTTGAAATCGCCGGTTTTGCGGCTGTCGGCATGGGCGCTGTTTGCTCTGCTCATCTTTGTTCCGTCGCTTTCCGCCGGGTTCCTGCTGTTTAACGCAAATCACCTCCACGACCACGACGGTCCCAAAGGATGCTGCTCGACCTGCGCCCGCATGGAGCTCGCGGTAAACGCGATGACGGCGTTTTCCCTCGCTGCCGCGGGCGGGGCTGCCTTTGCCCTCGTCAATAAATTTGCGGTCACTCCCCGTTTCAAATCGAGCCCCCTTTACCGGGGCTTCTTCTCCCTCGTCTCTCTGAAAATTCGACTGAACAACTGACACAGCCTTCGTCGATGACGCCGCTTTCGCTCGAAAAGCCTGCGAGTGATTGTTGTTGTCTGTATTTTATTTGCCTGTCGAAAAGAGACGGAGGTTTTTACTATGATGAAAATAACGAAAATGATAAAACATATTGCCGCTTTCGCGCTGACGGCGGCGTTTGCCCTGTCCTCCACCCTTACCGGTGTTCAGGCCGAGGCCGCCGGAAAAGCCGAAAAAACTGGCAAAAATGGAAGCGCGAAACTCAGCGTCGTGGTCACAATTTTCCCGCCCTACGACTTCGCAAGGGAGCTCGCCGGCAGGACGGCCGACGTGACGATGCTGCTGCCGCCTGGCGCGGAGAGCCATTCCTACGAACCGACGCCGCGGGACATCGTCAAAATCCAAAACTGCGACATCTTCCTCTATAACGGGGGCGAATCCGACGAGTGGGTGAGAAAGGTTTTGGACTCGATGGACACGAGCGGGATGAAAATTCTGAAGTTCATCGACTGCGTGGAAGTCGTCGAGGAAGAAATCGTCGAGGGTATGCAGGACGATGAGGAGCATGATGAGGAACATGAAGAAGAGCATGAATACGACGAACACGTCTGGACTTCGCCGCGCAACGCGAAATTGATCGTTCAGCGGATCGCGGAGGCGTTATCCGAAACTGACCCCGTAAATGCCGACGCCTACAGGAAAAACGCCGCTTCGTATCTGGACCGGCTGGACGAGCTGGACGGTCAGTTCCAGGCTGTGGTTGACGGCGCCAGGCGCAGGACCATCGTGTTCGGCGACCGTTTTCCCTTTCGCTATTTCGCCGACGCCTACGGCCTGAAATACTTCGCCGCTTTCCCTGGCTGCTCCACCGAAACCGAGGCCAGCGCCGCGACGGTGAAATTTCTCATCGACAGAATCAACGCCGAAAAAATCCCCGTTGTGTTTCATATCGAGCTTTCCAACGAAAAGATGGCGAACGTTATCGCTGAGGCCACCGGCGCAAAAGTTTCGCTGCTCCACGCCTGCCACAACATCTCGAAAGCGGATTTCGAGGCGGGGAAAAATTATCTCGGTTTGATGACGGCCAACGTGGCGGCGCTGAAGGAAGCGCTGAGGTGAAATATGGCTCTTATCACCTGTCGGGACGCTTCTTTCGCTTATGACGGAAATGTCGTCGTCAGTGAACTGAATTTCGAGGTTCGCCGCGGCGATTATCTTTGTATCGTCGGAGAAAACGGCTCCGGAAAAAGCACTCTGATCAAAGGGTTGCTGCGATTGCTGCCTCCCCATTCGGGAAGCGTCACAGCGGGTGATGGACTCGGGCCCGGCGAGGTCGGCTGCCTGCCTCAGCAGGCGTCGGTGCAAAAAGATTTCCCCGCCAGCGCGTATGAAGTCGTCCTTTCGGGCCGGCTCGCCTCGCGGGGAATTTTTCCCTTTTACTCGAAAGCGGACAGAACCGCCGCACTGGAAAATATGGAGCGCTTCGGCGTTCATGACCTGCGCCGGCGATGTTATCGGGAACTCTCAGGCGGTCAGCGGCAGCGTGTTTTGCTCGCCCGCGCCTTATGCGCGGCCAAAAAAATTCTGATCCTCGACGAACCCGCCGCCGGACTGGACCCCGTCGCCACGCAGGAGCTTTACAGGCTGACGGAGACCCTCAACAGGGAAACAGGCATCGCCATCGTCATGGTTTCTCACGACATCGCGAGCGCGGTTAAATACGCCACGCACATCCTGCAACTGAAAAACGCTCAGATTTTTTTCGGCGAAACGGAAGATTATCTGTCCTCCGATATTGGAGGGCGCTTCGTCAGAGGTGAACGAAAATGATTGACACCCTGATGGAGATGTTTTCTTACGCCTTCCTCGTCAGAGCGGTGGTGGTCGGCCTGCTCGTTTCCCTCTGCGCGGCTCTTCTGGGAGTGAGCCTGGTTTTGAAACGCTATTCAATGATCGGCGACGGTCTCTCCCACGTGGGTTTCGGGGCGCTGGCCGTTGCGACGGCCATCAACGCCGCTCCGCTGGCCCTGTCCGTGCCCGTCGTCGTTTTGGCGGCCTTCCTGCTCCTGCGCGTCGGAGAAAACGGCAAAATCAAGGGAGACGCCGCCGTCGCGCTGATTTCCACAAGTTCCCTCGCCATCGGCGTTATGACCATATCCATGACGACGGGAATGAACACGGACGTTTGCAATTACCTGTTCGGGAGCATTCTGGCCATGAGCAAAAACGACGTGAGGCTTTCCGTCGCACTCGCTGTTGTGGTGCTGACGCTGTTTATCCTGTTCTACAACAAAATTTTCGCGGTCACGTTCGACGAGGATTTCGCCGCCTCCATCGGCGTGAAAACAGGGCTGTACAATATGCTGCTGGCGTTTCTGGCGGCGATTACCATTGCGGTCGGAATGCGTATGATGGGCGCTCTGCTGATTTCGAGCCTGATTATCTTTCCCGCGCTTACGTCCATGCGCCTCTTTAAAACATTTAAGAGCGTGACAATTTGTTCCGCGTTTGTTTCCGTTATCTGTTTTCTCACCGGAGTGGTCGTTTCCTACGTTAAAGCGACGCCCACGGGGGCAAGCGTGGTCATCGTGAACATCGGGGCGTTTCTGTTGTTCTGTGCGGCGCGCCTATTGAAACCAAATTTGAAGTAAAAGACCTGAAGTTAGAATAGCTAAAAGCAATGATATTCAAACATTAGCTTCTTCATTAACGCTTGATTGAAAGCAAATTGGTATGAAACTCTGCGTCACAGCGCGTAAGGGAGGAATTCGGTCATGAAGAAAATACGGATATTACCTGTTTTTTGCGTTCTTTTTCTGTTGCTGACGATGGCGTCCCGTCCGGACGACGCTCCTGCTGAGGAAAAAAACAGCGGCGTCGTGGAAATAAAAGAGAAGATGTTCATAGCTCAGACCAACGACATCTACCTCAACGCGGAAGATTATCTCGGCAAAACGATAAAACTCCAGGGGATTTTCTTCGTGGACGGAACGCCTGAGGCCGGTGATGAATATTGCGGCGTCATACGGTACGGCCCCGGCTGCTGCGGATTTGACGGGCTCGCCGGATTCGAAGTTCACTGGGATAAAGAGTACCCGAAGCCGAACGACTGGGTGGAAGCCGTGGGCGTTCTGGAACAATACGAGGAAGACGGGGAAAAATATTTGCGGCTTCTGCTCTCCTCTCTCACCGTCCAATCCAGGCGCGGCGCGGAAAGAGTGACACAATAGACGGAAAAGAGGAAAACGAAAAAAATTCACTCAAAGCCCCGGCGTTTTCGTAACAGCGTCCCGCAAAATCCGAGGGAAAATTCAGATTGGCTCAGGGAGAATCGAGCTTCCGTTCAACAGGGCAATCCTCCCTGAGCCTCCCCCACTGATATTTTCCCTCAGATATCATTTTCTGCGGAAGAGGGTATTTGTGCGCTTATACCAATTTGAAGTCAAAGGTCTGAAGCCAGTTGACAACTCTTACGCCCTGAATTGTTTTCAGGCGAACCATGTACTTGAAATTCCACAACACAATTTTTCAGTTCAAGCAATTTTCCCCTGTTTTTCTTTTGCCTCCGCAAGACGCTTTGCGCGTATCTCTTTTAATTCTTCCTGCATACGTGAGGAGCTTGCGCGTATTTCCACCCGAAATTCTTCTTCAGGCAAAGACATGTATCGCTCTCCTGCATATTCTCGGATTTTATCAATATCATCCAAAGTAAAGTTCGGACTGATTTCAGGCTTCATCTTCCTCACTCCCTATCATTGTTGGCTGTATTATGTCTATTGGTTCAACATACCCGTGTCGTGCGTTTACCGCTCTGACTCCCTGGATTGTCCTTAGACGCAACATATGTTTAAAATTCCATGATACAATCACATCACACTTATTTATCGTGGCATAAGCTATGTGCATACAATCGCTGATTCGTTTCTGCGTCAAAATGCCGTTTTCAATATACGCTTCAGCCAGAGCCCAAACATTGTCATTTTCGGGTAAGACTTCATACTCAATATCCTCCAGATAGTTAAGCAGGTCCGTCCGCTTTGGCTGATGACAGTTCTCTATTTCCTGAAGCGTTACATCAGAAATAAATACCTCATACTTCCCTGTTTTCAATTCTTCCCAAAACAACAGCGTTTCTCTCGTTCTCTCCGGCACGTCTTCGTGTTGCAGGTGGCTGATGACCGACGTGTCGATGTAAATTTTTAGTTTTTTCATTGCTTCATTATGCTCATCCTTAAAGAAAGGCATTCTCGAATCAGTGAGAATGCCTTCTTATAACTCTAACTCCACCTAACCCATTGTTAAGTCGATGTTTTCATTGGTGGAGGCGGGGAGAATCGAACTCCCGTCCAACGTGGGCCAGCCATGACGGCGCTACAGGCTTAGTTCTCGTTTAATTGTCGTCCGCGACACGGCAGAGAACAACCTTCCGCGTTCCAAGACCCCTGATCTTTTCCACTCGCGCAGGGTCGGACAACGAGCAGAGCATCTACCTGAATTGACGCCTCCGGAGAACCGGTAGACCAGCTCTTCCTTCGACGTAGCGGGCTTAAGCCGCTAAAGCGTAATTATTGTCGACGTTTATCGTCTTGCCCGAATTTTTAGCGAGGATTACGGGCGTAACTCGACCTGCTCCCCCAGACCCTCCAACACGCTGTCGAAACCTGTCGCCCCCTGTTCATTTTAAGTTGCTTCAATCATCATCGCGGCCTCTGTGACGCACCGCCCGCGCCATATCCCGTTTCGCATCCCGCTCGGCAATGGCATCCCGCTTGTCATAAGAGGTTTTACCCTTGGCGACGGCCAGCTCGACCTTCGCCCTTCGCCCTTCTTTAATGTAGATGGAGAGAGGGACCAGCGTCAACCCCTTTTCCCGCACCCGACCGTTGAGACGGATCAACTCGTGTTTGCTGACCAGCAATTTGCGGTCGCGCTCCGGATCGTGGTTGTAGTAGCTGCCTTTTTCGTAAGGAGAAATATGCATTCCCTGCAGCCACAACTCCCCCTTCTCGATGGAAGCGTAGGAGTCCTTTAAATTGAGGTTTCCTGCCCGCACGCTCTTGATTTCCGTCCCCGTCAGAACGATACCGCACTCCATGGTATCCAGAATGAAGTAATCATGCCGGGCTTTTCGATTCTGCGCAACGACTTTATCCGACATCTCCACCCCATCTTTCTCCAGAGAGTAGTGTATTATACCAGCCTTAAATTTAAAATGTCAAACATAGACGCGTCGGACACTTTCCGTCAGGGCCAGAGGAATCTCATAGGGAATGGTCCCGCGCAGAGACGCGATTTCTTCGATCGTGATGCTCTCCTCTCCCTGCGTTCCCACAAGAACGACCTCGTCTCCCAGCTCTGTATGATCGAGATCGGTAACGTCCACCATCATGTGATCCATACAGATCGTCCCCAGAACGGGACAGCGTTTCCCCCGAATCAGAACTTCCGTTTTCAGCGACAGCGTTCGCGTCCACCCGTCGCCGTACCCCACGGGAATGACGGCTGTACGTTCCTTTCTTTTCGCGATGTAGCGCAGCCCGTAACTGATTCCGCTTCCCGCTTCGGTGTCATGGATGGACTCCACGACGGTTTTGAAGGAAAATATCGGTTTCAGCTCAACCCCTTCGGGCAGCACGGGCAGAGGGCTGACGCCATAAAGCAGAATCCCCGGGCGCACGGCGTCCAGATATTTATCGGGATGCCTGAGAATACCCGCGCTGTTGCAGACATGCCGCACACGAACCGTCAGACCGCGGCGCTCCAAAAAAGCCAGCGTCCGCTGAAAACGCCCGAACTGGACATCAGTGTAATCCGATTCTTCTTCGTCGGCAAGCGCGAAGTGCGTATAAATCCCCTCCACATCAATACCGGGAAGGGAAAAAAGTTTATCGGCATAACTTTCAAATTCCTGCGGTTTGAACCCCAGACGCCCCATGCCAGTGTCGATTTTGACGTGGATTTTCCCCCTTGTTCCGCGCGCGGCGGCCACACGGCTCAACGCCTCCGCGTAAGCCATTTCCGCACATGTGCAGGTGACGTCATAGTGCAGCGCCACGTCGACAGAATCCGGAGAAACCTGCCCCAGGACGAGAATGGACTCCTCCATTCCCGCCTCTCTCAGCGCGATGGCCTCTTCCAAACGGGCCACGGCAAAATTTTTACAGCCCATGCTTTGATAGAGCCGAGACAGCCGAACCGCCCCATGTCCATAGGCATCCTTCTTGATGACCGGATAAATCGTCCGGTCGCCAACGAGTTTTTCAATTTCATGCCAGTTATGAGCGGCATTGTCCAGGCTGATTTCCATGCGCGTCGGCGCTTCATAAATCATAGAAAAATTATGCCTCCATCTTGTCCTCTGTTTCGTTTTTCGTTCCGTTCAGCCCTGCTCAGAGGCCATTCCCGCCCCGGCGGAGAATCTCCGTGGTGGAAAGGCCGGGGACGATGGGGAGAATGACGACCTCTTCGACAAACTCGCGGCCGGGCAGCTCCTCGGCTCTGTAGTCCCCTCCCTTGGCCAGCACGTGGGGGCGCAGCTCGGAGAGCAGTTCGGCGGGGGTGTCCTCGTCGAACACCACCACCAGGTCCACGGCCCGAAGCGCCGCCAAAAGACGGGCGCGATTTTTCTCCCCGTTCACGGGACGGGAATCCCCCTTCAGGGCCCGAACGGAACGATCGCTGTTCAGCCCCACAATCAGGCGGTCGCCCAGTGCCCGCGCCCGCTCCAGACTGTCGGCGTGTCCGGCGTGGAGGACGTCGAAGCAGCCGTTGGTGAACACGACGCGGCAGCCTTCCCGTTTCCACCGCTCGCAGAGTTTTGCGGCCGTCCTTCTGTCCGCGATTTGCGCGGCGGTTCCCTCGCCGGCGCCGTCAGAAGCGGTCTTCACCGCGTCGTACTCCTCCAGCAGCTCGGCCAGACTGATGGGCCAGGTTCCCGAACGCGTCACCACAATCTGCGCCGCATCGTTGGCCAGTCTCGTCGCGTCCTCCATGCCGAAGCCCGCCGCGACCAGTGCGGCCAGGCAGGCGATGACGGTGTCTCCCGCGCCGCTGACGTCGAAAACCTCCACCGGGCGCGCGCTGATGTGAGTCACGCTTCCCTCGCCCAGGAGGGACATCCCCTGCGCCGAACGCGTCACCAAAAGCCAGTCCAGCCGGGAGGATTTTCTCACGCTCTCTCCCACCCGGGCGATGGCTCCGTCTTCGTTGGGGACCGGTTCTCCCCACACGGCCGCCAGCTCCGCGAGGTTCGGCGTGGCGACCGCGGCCCCTCCATACCGGTTCCAGTCACTGCCGCGGGGGTCCACAAACACCGGAACCCTTCGCTCCCGGGCCGCATCGATGGCCATCCTGCACAGTGACGCCGTGCAGAACCCCAGACCGTAGTCGGAGAGGATCACCGCCCCGGCTTTCCCCTCGTCCAGAATTTCCCTCAGCCGATGGACGGCCTCCGCCGCGGTCCGGTCGTCAACGGGGTCCGTGGTTTCGTGGTCGAACCGGGCCACCTGCTGCCCTCCGCAGAGCAGGCGGGTTTTCGTCAGAGTGGGGAAGGGACGCTCGAAAAGCCGCGCCTCCACTTCCTTTTCTTCCAGATGACGCCGCAAATGAAGGGCGTTTTCATCGTTGCCCACCCCGGCCATCAGAAAGACGCGGCAGCCCAGTCCCCTCAGATTCGCGGCCACGTTGCCCGCGCCGCCGAGGTTGTCCGTTTCTCCGCTGCAAACGACCACAGGGATGGGGGCTTCCCGCGAAACGCGGGACGTGGCGCCTGTGAGATACCGATCGAGAACCACGTCGCCCAGAATGGCCACGCCCGTTTTCGCCATGCGCCCCGAACGCAAAAATTCCAGTGGATTGCCCGTCATGGCCCTTACCTCAGCCTCTCCGCACGACCGGGCGGCCCACGGAGTAATAATCGAAACCCCTGCGCCTCATGTCGGAAAGCGCGTAGAGGTTGCGCCCGTCCACGATGACCGGTTCCTTCAAAAGACGCCGGACGCGGTCGAAGTCCGGTTGTTTGTAGATGTCCCACTCCGTGGCCACCACGAGGGCGTCCGCGCCGCAGAGAGCGTCATAGGGCGTGGACATGTAAAGCAGCTGTCGGTGTTCTCCCAGCACGCCGCGAGTTTCTTCGATGGATCGGGGGTCGTGAGCCTGAACCCGCACGTCCTCTCTGAGAAGGCGGCGGATCAGGGTCTGCGCCGGCGCCTCCCGTGTATCGGAGGTCTTGGGCTTGAAGGACAGCCCCCACAGAGCCACGGTGCGCCCCTGAATACCGCCCCGGGGCTCGAAATGAGCGGCGAGTTTCTGGAAAAGAACTTCCTTCTGGCGGAGGTTCACCTCGTCCACGGCGGTGAGGATCTGCGAAACATACCCCGCAGATGCCGCAAAATCCCGAATTGCCCGAACGTCTTTGGGGAAACAGGACCCTCCGTAACCGCAGCCCGCGTACAGAAATTTGCTGCCGATACGCGTATCGAAAGCCATGGCGTGACGGACGTCGTCCACATTGGCCCCCACGCGCTCGCAAATGTTCGCCATCTCGTTCATAAAGGAAATGCGGGTCGCCAGCATGGCGTTGGAAGCGTATTTCGACATCTCGGCGGAGGCGATGTCCATAAAAAGAACCTTTTCCGGCTCCAGAAAGGAGTAAAGTTCCCTCATTCGCCCAATGGTCTCCGGGGAATTCACCCCCACCACCACCCGATCCGGCTCCACAAAATCCTGAACCGCCGCCCCCTCCCGAAGAAATTCGGGATTCGAAACCATCTCCGGGGACAGACCGACCCCGCGCCTCTCCAGTTCTTCGACGATCCAGCCCTGAACTTTGACATTCGTCCCCACCGGCACGGTGGATTTGACCACCACCAGCAGATCCCGCGTCATGGAACGTCCAATATCCCGCGAGGCGGACTCCACAAAGCACAGGTTCGCGCCGCCGTTCGGGCCGGCAGGAGTTCCCACGCAGACGAAACACGCCTCCGTGTCCTCCAGCGCCGGCGGAAGCTCCGGAGAAAAGGACAGCCGCCCCTCCCTCATATTGCGTTTCACCATGTCGGGAAGGCCAGGCTCATAGAACGGAACCTCTCCCCTGTTCAGCATGTCGATCTTTTTTTTGTCGGTGTCCACACAGACCACCGTGTTCCCGAATCGGGCCAGACACGTTCCCGTCACCAGTCCAACGTAACCGGCGCCTATGATGGCCAGTTTCATCGCACTCTCTCCTCATCAAAAAATCAAAAATTCAAAAATCCGGCGTCAGCAGACTGCGGCAAATGGCGTCAATTTCCCACCTCGCCGCGTCCGGCGGGGGCGTCCCCACGGCGGGACGGGGCTTGGGGAGCTTCCCCTCCCTCCAGACGGGAACGCCGTACCGGTCGGCGAAAGACTGAACCTTCGGATCATAAGGCGCAACTCCCATCGGCGCCCCCATCAGGGAGGAAAGCACAGCGAAATGAAGCCGCATTCCCCAGGCCTCGGAGGCGTTCCGCCACAGGCGCAGGGCGTCGGCTCCCCTGTCGATTCGCTCCAGAGGCATGGGCGGCAGAATCTTTCTTTCGATCAAAGCCGTCATCACACCCGCGTCTTCATCGGACAGGGCCAACCCCACAGGCTCCTCCCGTCCCTGAGATTCGGACAGCCTTTCCGCCAGAGCCCGGGCGAAACGCTCCGGCAGCTTTCCGGCGCAGGGCCGCAGGTTGATCAAAATTTTGCGGGGTCCCGAAACGGAGGAGGAAGAGGGCCGGAAAGAAAAAAATTCGCCGAGGGAGAAGGCCGGGTCGCACCCCGTCTCGACGGAGACTCCCAGATCATTGCAAAGCCCCCGGGACACCTCGTCTCTCACCTGAACGACGCGGCACCGCCTCAGGGCGTCCCGGGTCATCCATCGCCCCAGGGCTCCGGACAGCGGCCCCACCGACTGCCCCAGGGCCCCGGGAACGGCGCCGCAGAAACAGGCAAGCCGCACCAGACCCCAGTAGTACAGACAGGAACGCCGGCTGCTGGCGTCCTGAAAGAGCCCTCCCCCGCCCAGCAGAAGCGTGTCGCTGCGACGAAGCGCCCGAGCCACCTTCAGCAGGTCCCAGCGGTTCACCGCCTCGACTCCGAACCGGCGGGAGGTCTCCTCCGGCGCGCCGGACAGCAGGACGATCTCCCTCCGGCCCACCCCGCATCGGGACAGCGCCGCGATGGCGGCCTCCGCCAGAAGTTCGTCGCCGAAGTTGCCGAATCCGTAATAACCGGCCAGAGCCACACGATAACGTCCGGGGTCGGGCATGGAACCGTCGGCCTTCATTCCGTCAACCTTCATTCCTTCGATTTTCGATCTTCATTCCTTCAATACTTCATTCCTTCCCTTCGACACTTCATTCCGCGATAAATCGAATCCGCCGCCAGGCCGGAAGCACGACAAATCTCACCGCCGCCGTCGCCATAAGCCCCAGAAGAATCCCCGTCCAGAGCCCGTTGAACTCCCGCAGCAGGATAAAGAACAGAGGGGTGTGATAGTGGCAGAAGCTGTTCACCACGGAGGAAAAACCAATGGCCACCCCCAAACGCAGAATTTCGCGATAACGCGCCCACAGGCGGGATTGCACCGCAAAGGCATAAAGCAGCAGGCAGGGATAACCGATGAATACCTCTCTGTTTCGGGGCCTGGCGAGCAGCGTCCTTTCGAGAGTGGTTCGAATTTGCGTCTCGAAGCCGGAGATGAAGCGGACATTGTCGCTGCGGAAAAGGATGAGACCCAGCAGCACCGCCAGGCACAGGACGAAAGCCAGCTCCCCGAAAAGCGGCGGCCGGCAGAGCAGTTCGGACAGGGATTCCGGATGGATCCGACGGCGCAGGTCATGCAGAAGCACCAGCACCGGAGGCAGCATCAGGGTGAGTTTCACTCCCGAAAAAGTGTTCAGGCGCAGCATATAAAGGGGAAAACTGAACAGAGCGGCGACGGCAAGCCCCCCTCCAACGCAAAAAATGAATCCCTTCGCCAGCGACTGCCAGCGATGCAGAGGATCGTCAAGGGCGATGAGCGTGGCCTCCGTGACGATAAATGCCGTGGTCAGAGCTCCCGTAAGGCGGGCCGCCGCGCTGATTTTCCAGACGGCTGCGGCCAGAGCCCCCGACAGCAGGACAAAAACGATCATACCCAGGTGATCCGGCCCAATTTTTTCAAAATTCTCCCTGTCCTGCCCCATGCGCTTCATGTAGCGCATCAGGGAAAGAAGCAGCGTCATCGAACAGGCCAGCGCCGAGAAAAAGCTCATGCCCCAGACCGGTCCGGACCAGACCTTTGGCCACTCCAGTTTCAGCCCGTGAGCGGAGAGATCCCTCGCCAGGGTCTCTATTTCTCCGCCGAAAGCCTCCACGGAGGACTGAACGTTGCCCGAAACGGCGGGGCGCAAAACCACAAGACGCACCGAACGCTCCGTCGCCGCCCGAACCAGGCGCTCCCGCAGGACGGTTCTGTCGATTCGCCGGGCCACGAGCTCATCGTTCGTCACGCTGTGCAGCGGAAGAAGGGCGGGAAAGGAAAGCCAGTCCAGCTCCACGGCGCCCAGCTGCCGCGAAAATTCCACCATGCCCGCGGGCACCTTCCGCTCTTTCAGAAGCGACGCCAGAGGTTTCATGTCCGGATACCCCAGGGCCACCTCTCCCGAGGGGGTAACCACGGCGATCCCGGGATAGTCGGAGAGAACTTTTTTCGTTACCGCCAGGGACTGCTGAAGCTGCCAGGTCGACGCGGGAGCCACGCGGTAAAATATGGGAACGTTCGCTTCCGTCCCCGCGTCCAGCCCATCCAGATCGGGAATGACGCCGTTTTTTCGCAGAGACTCCATGGGAATCGGCCAGAGGATTCCGATGTCTCCGGAGGCGGACAGGGGAAAAGGCTGCGTTCCGGTTCTCATGGCCAGAAGTTCGGCCGCTCGGGAAGCCTGAGGGGAGTTGCCGGCAATGGTAAAAAGCGTCTCCTGATTTTTTCCGGTGTCCGACATCACGGGATGCATGGTCGCAGGGCCCAGGCCGGCCAGAATCTCCTCGCCAAACAGCTCCCCCACCATGAGCCCGCCGAGGCCTTTCTTCTTCAAAAAATCCAGGGTTCGGGCCGACGACACCCCTTCCCCTCTGGACAGCAGGTCGATGTCCCGCCAGTCCGCGACGATCGCCACGGTCCGGACTGTTTCTTCGGCCCGCAAACGGGGGACGAGTCCCATTCCCGCACACAGAAGCACGACGGCTCCAACGCAAAGCAAAAACGCGCGCGAAGAAATCCTCATGAGCATCTCTCCCACGCCTTCACTGTCCGCATCTTTTCCTCCATTTGGCTCATCCCGTTTCCGGACCATTGCCCGATCAGGTCCATTCCCAGTTCCTCCAGCATCCTTCCGAGACGGCAAAGAGGCAGGCCCACCACGTTGAAATAATCCCCCTCGATGGAGGACACCAACAGCGACCCCCGTCCCTGTATGGCATAAGCCCCCGCCTTGTCCCTGCCCTCGCCGGTGGCGGCGTAGGCTCTCATTTCGGCCTCGCTCAGGGGGCGAAACGTAACGAGGGTCCTTTCGAATCCGCTGCGGCTCCGCTCTCCCCAAAGAACGCTGACGCCGGTGAGAACTTCGTGAGAACGCCCCTGAAGGAGCCTCAGCATTCTCAGGGCGTCGTCGTCGTCCAGAGGTTTGCCCAGAATCGAGCCATCCACCACCACCACGGTGTCGGCGGCAATGACGAGGAAGTTCTTCCGGCTCTGTTTTTTATTCGTTTCCATATTCATTTCCATATTCGTTTCCATGTCCCGAACAGCCCGCGCCTTGAGCCCGGAAAGACGGACGCACAGCTCCGCCGGAGACTCCTCCGGCAAAATGGTTTCGTCGGCCTCGGGGACGACGACTCGAAAGTTCCACCCCATTCCCCTCAGAAGCTCCCGTCGCCTTGGACTTCCGGAGGCCAGCAGGATTTCTCCGTTCATTTCGAATTCCAGCCCTTCCGAAATTTATCCGAATTTAAAGGGCGGTCATGACACTGGACACGACCACGAAGATCCCCAGCAGAAAACAGTAGATTCCAAAGTACGCCCATCTGCCGGACAGCACCATGCGGCGCATAACTCCAAGCGCAAGGTACCCCAGAAGAAAGGCGGCGACGGCCCCCGCCGGCCACCCGTCGGGAAGAGCGGCGGGGCTCCGCAGCAGATCGCGGAACTCCAGCAGGCTCGCCCCCAGAATGGACGGGATGGACATCAGGAAGGACAGGCGAAACGCCTCCGGGGCCGCCAGCCCCAGCGCCAGAGCCGCCATGATGGTGACTCCCGACCGGGAAAGCCCAGGAAACACCGCTATGCCCTGCCCCAGCCCCACGAGGAAGGCAATCCGGATCGAAACCTCTCTGTCGCCCTCCGCGAGAAGGGGGACGAGGCACAAAATTCCCGCCGTCGCCAGAAGCCCCGCTCCCACGGCCAGAGGGGACAACAGCGCGGACTCGGCCAGGTGTTTGAGAGGAAACGCCAGCAGGGCCGTAGCCACAGTCCCCGCCAGAACCGCCCACCCAAACCGCCAGCCCTCGTCCTTCCGGGCATTCGAATTCAGGAATCCGCCAAACCATTGTTTCAGGAGCCGGACGATGTCGTTACGAAAGAAAATCAGCACGGCCAGCGTGGTCGCGCAGTGCATGAGCAGATCGAAAGCCAGCAGGCCGGACGAGGAAAAGCCGAACCAGGTCTGCAGAAGCGCCAGATGTCCCGAACTGCTGATCGGAAGAAACTCCGTCAGACCCTGTACCGCGCCCAGAACCAGCGTATGCCAGTCAAAAAACATTCTATGGGGACTCCTTTCAAAACGCTTCCGGCCTCACCGAAATATTTAATTAAAATTAAAGTTAAAACTAAAAAAATTCTTTTTCCAGCCAGTTTTTCTCGTCGGAGTGAACCCCAGCCACGGAGATCAGCGGCAGGACCGCCGCGTAGGAGGCGTTTCGGCGTCGGGCAACATCCCGAAGGCGGGTTTTGAGGGTTCTGCCCACGGCCTCGGCGTCCACCGAGCGGCTGCCGGCAAACTCCCGAACGGCCCGCTCCGCCGCGTCCCGCATCTCGTCGAGTATTCCGCTGTCCTCGTCCTGGGAGAAAAAGCCCCGGCTCTCCACCACGACCGGCGCCAACAGAGCCCCGTTCCGGGACAGAGCTACGGAAACCGCGATGATCCCGTCCTCCGCCAGCTCTCTCCGCTCCTTCATCACGCGGCTCCGAAGCTCTCCCACCGCGTTCCCGTCGATGAGCACCGCTCCGGCCTGAACGCGGTCCTTCTGACCGGGCCGTCCGCCCTTCTGGAAGGTCAGCACCTCCCCGTTGGTCATGATGAAGATGTTTCGGGAGGGAATGCCCACGTCCTGGGCGAGCTGGGAATGCCGCACGAGATGACGGTATTCCCCGTGAATCGGGACGAAATAGCGGGGATGAACCAGGTTCAGCATGATTTTGAGCTCCTCCGAGGAAGCGTGCCCGGAGACGTGGGTCTGCCGGTCCGCTTCGTAGACGACCTCGCAGCCCAGGGCGAAAAGGCGGTTGATCGTGTTGTTGACCAGCTTCTCGTTGCCGGGGATGACGGAGGCCAGCAGAAAGACGGCGTCCCGATCGCCCAGCGTGATCTGCCGGTGTTCGCCGCGGCTCATCATCACGAGGCCGGAAAAGGGCTCTCCCTGACTGCCCGTCGTCATGAGCACCAGCTGATTTTCCGGAATTTTTTCGATTTCCTCCGCCGGGATGATCATTTTTTCGTCGATACGCAGGTACCCCAGGGTGCGGGCCAGTTCCACGTTGCGAATCATGCTGCGCCCCATGAAGGCGATCCGGCGGTTGAACCGCGCGGCCCCGTCCGCCACCTGCTGGATGCGGTGAACGTTGCTGGCAAAGGAGGAGATGACGATTCGCCGCGTTCTGTAGTTCCGGTAGAGACGCTCCAGGGTTCCGCCGATCAGCCGTTCCGAGGGGGTAAAGCCCTTGCGCTCGGCGTTGGTGGAGTCGGACAGAAGCAAAAGAACGCCCTTGTCGCCCTCTTCGGCGAAGGAGCCGTAGTCGGTGATCCTGCCGTCGATGGGGGTGGAATCCAGCTTGAAGTCGCCGGTGTGAATCACCCGTCCCAGAGGCGTTTCCACCGCAAGGGCGACGCTGTCCGGAATCGAGTGGCTCACGGCGATGAACTTCACCCTGAAGCTGCCGATCTCCACGACCTCCCCGGCCTTCACCTCGTGCATTTTCGGCTCCACGGCGGGCAGGTCCTCACGCAGCTTGTTCCCCACCAGCCCCAGGGTCAGACGCGTTCCGTAAATGGGGACGCGCTTCAGCCGCTGGAGGACGAAGGGCAGCCCCCCCGTGTGATCTTCGTGGCCGTGGGTGAGGATGATGGCCAGTACCTTCTCCCGATTGGCCTCCAGATAGGAAATATCCGGAACGATAAAGTCGATTCCGGGCAGCTCCTGATCCGGGAACATCAACCCGCTGTCAATGACGATGATGTCGTCTCCATATTCGAGGACGTACATATTTTTCCCGATTTCCCCCAGCCCTCCAAGGGGAATGAACTTCAACTGGGCACTTTTGCTTTTTGTCGTCCTGCCCGTCGTTTTTTCCTTCGCATCCTTCGCGGACGAACTCCGTCCACGGTATTTTGTAACCATCTGCACACCTTGCCTTCAGTTTATGAATCTTTATGAATCTCTGCTCCCTCAATAAATTTTCTTTGCTTTCACATACAATAACAAACAAACAATAACAAACAACATTAAACCAGCCGGCGTAAACTACGGCAAACCTCGACCTCTGACGCCCCTGGACGGAGATTTGTCACAATCTATCCAAACGCTTGATTATAGTAGATATTGTGCTTCATGACCATCGGGTCCGCTCCGGATTCTTCACTTTGCCCTGAGACTCTTTGCCCTGAGAAAAAAACGCTCCTCCCTGGCGGCGCTTCAGCGACCGGAAGAAAATCACAGCGGTGTATTTGAGTTTTCTCTGATATTTCATAATATCTATTGATGTGCAAAGTTAAAATTTAGCTGTAAAATAATCGCGTTGCACTTTTCCGGGGAGGTGGAGTCTCATGCCGAGAGTGAAGGAAATGGTGACGGCGCTGTACGTTTTGCTGCTGATCTGGGCGACGGGAGAGGCGCGGGCTGACTGGCTCTGTGCCCTGGACATCGCGGATAAACCGGAAATCATCCTGAAGACCCTCAATTTGAAGGGACATGTGAAAAGCGTACGGGAGGAAAATTTCAGAAAGAACAACTCCGAGGAAATACCGGTGAGCTGGGTATCGTCCATCTTCCCCGAAATCTCCCTCTTCCCCGACTGGCGGCCGGAGGTCAGCGAAAAAATGAGCGGCGTAATCCTCGAAGCCTGTTTCGACGAAGCGGGAAGGATTACCTTTTTCAAAAACTGGACCCACAGCCTGCCCCAAAAAGGCGACGGAAGTTTCAGTATGCTCTATTTCTGGGACGGTGAAGGCAGGCTTCAGAGAATCGTCTGCCCGGAGCAGAACGTGGAAAAGATTTGCTTCTGGGATGAACGGTCCAATCTGCTGAAAGGAACGATGAACGTCGGAGGGCAGCAGTATCGAAAGGCAGAGATGGAATTTGACGAAAGCCGCCGATGCGTGAAGGTCACCCAATACATTTTCGAGGGCGTGGACGGCGGGAAAAACGGAAAAGAACCGGGGATCTTCGTGACGTTCTCCCTGCGATACACTCCTGAGGGATATATCGCCCGGGAAGAAAAGACCATGGGGGCAAACGTGTTCGTTCGGGATTACTGCTACAACGAAAAGGGGCAGGTCGTGAAAAAGCGCTCTTTTGTCGAATCCCGCCCCGACGGGGACAGCGGAGACGTGCTGTACGTCTGGTACGATTCCTCGGGGCGGAGAACCGAAAGCCGCTACGAAAGCCTGGACGGAAAAACCGTCTACATCCGGCAGTGCTGGACCTATGACGCCGCGGGACGCCTGGGCGCCTGGGAGACCTACTACGACAACGGGGTGACCGTCGAAAAAGGCACCTGCGATTACGACGACGAAGGGAAACTGGTCAGGATCCTGCGCGCAAACGGCAGCGACGAGTTCCGCTACGACGACCAGGGCAACTGGACGGAACGCGTCACACAGGTAGGAGACGTGAGCACGATCATCACCCGCCGCGTCTTTGCCTACTATCCCTGAACGGCCAGGGGACGAAGACCGTCACAGATCCCGCACCGCCTTGAACTTTCGGGCCGTTTCCTGTCCCCGCAGCACCCGCAGACCCCCCATCGCCAGGGAGTGCATTTCATTTTCTCCGGGATAGACCACCACGGGAGCGATGAACTTCACACGTTTTTCGATCATTCCGGTAAATTTTTTGGAGTGCGCTATACCCCCCGTGAGGATGATGGCCTCCACGTCCCCCTCCACCACCGTCGCCAGCGCCGCCGCGAACTTCGAGACGTTCAGCGCCATGGCTTCGTAAACGAGCTTCGCGCGTTCGTCCCCCTCCTCGGCCATCCTTTCGACGTTTTCCGCGCTGTTGGTTCCGAAATGCGCCACAAGGCCGCCCCTGTTCTTGACCCGTTTCATCAGGGACCTTTCGTCGTACCGGCCTGACGTCGCCATTTTTATCACCTGAAAAAGCGGCAGCCCGCCGGAGCGCTCCGGAGAAAACGGCCCCTCCTCATCGTTGACCATGTCGATAATCCGCCCGTGATAATGAAGCCCCAGGGAGATGCCGCCGCCCATATGAACGATGACCAGGCGGCATTCCTCGTATTTTTTGCCCCTTTCCCGGGCGTAACGCATTCCCGCGGCCCGCATGTTGAGGTTGTGCCCGATACCCTTTCTCCTCATTTCAGCGAAGCCGGTGATCTGAGTGACCGGAATCATTTCGTCCACGGTGACGGCGTCGTAAATCCAGGCGGGGAGCCTGCCCTTCGACGCGCTGTTCGCTATGGAAAAGGCGATCAGAGCGCCCAGGTTCGAGGCGTGTTCGTTCTGAGGCGCGTAGGTGAGCTGCCAGACCATGTCTTCGTTGATCTCATAGGCTCCCGCCTGAACGGGGGGAAGCAGCCCTCCTCTGGAAACGATGCCCGACAGGTCGTCGACTTCAACGCCGTGGTCCGCAAGGTGTTTCAGCACCAGATCTCTGCGAAAGGCGTACTGATCCGCCACCTTTTCAAACGCGCCCACCTCCTCGGCCGAGTGAAGGATATTTTCCGTGAAAAGAGCCTGCTCGCCGTCATAAATCGCAATTTTTGTGGAAGTGGATCCCGGGTTCAAAATCAACAATTTTTCCATTTCATCACGCCCATTTCATCACGCCTCACGCCCCCGCCCGTCTCACACGGAGTCCTTTTCCGCGCGCAGCTCGTTCAAATAGTTGTAAACGGTATATCTGGAGACGCCCAGAAACTGAGCCGCCGTCTGAATGCTCTTTTGCATCTGAAAAATGCCCCTCTCCTCAAGATACGCGATGATCCGGAGCCTGTCCTTTTTGTTCAGCAGGCGCACCGGCTTTTGCACGAGCCTGAGGGCTTCATTCAGGGCCTCCATCGTCGCCGAAGGGGGGAAGGCCGTGCTCTCACCCTCGCCGGCCGTGTCTTTTCGCATAGCGAGAAAACGCTCCAGCGAAGCGCGAATATTTTCCAGCTCGCTGCAATCGTAGTTGATGCAGAACGCGACATTGTTTTTCCCGATTTTGCCGCTCACCGTCGACGTTTTTATCAATTTACGGTTTTTGTTGACCAGATAATTGATATAGTAACCGTCCGCGCTGTTCCGCACCCTTTCCATCGCAAAGGGAAAAAGCGGGTCCCCGACCTTCCGCCCCGTCACGCTGTTGTTGAAAATCGCCAGAATCGAGGAGTCCGGATGATCCAGGTCCGACAAAACCACCTCACAGCTGTCCCCGAAAGTTCCCGCAATCATGCTCGCCAGTTCTTTCAAAAAATCGATAAATTCATTGCTGTCGCTTTTCATATCTGCCTCCAAAATACCATTTTTCTCTGCTCACTCTCACTGGACGCCACGAGACGCAACAGAAAGCAAAGAATTTCCGGACGATGTCGGTGAAAAAAATTTATAGAGATAAAATATTGGAGACAAAACAGTATAATAAATTTGATACTTTGTCAATATCAATTATTTTTAAAACGAAATGTTGACTTCCAGGATGACATCTGTTACCCTTTTCGAGCCATTAAATTTTCTTACTAAATATAACTTTTTGTAATCGGCGTCACACGCCGGGCTGTCGATTTTCGTCCTGGACAGCCGGCGGTTAAAGGCGCTCATCCGGTCCCGTCGCCCCGTCGATGCGTGACCGATGTTCGGCTTTGAGATGTCTGGCTCTGTGATGTTTAGCTTTGTGATGTTTAGCTCTGAAAGGAGAGACGTGCGTTATGCAAAAACAGATATTGACCGGAAACGAGGCCGTCGCCCGCGGCGCTTACGAGGCGGGCTGCAGTCTTGCGGCGGCCTATCCGGGGACCCCCAGCACCGAAATCCTCGAAAATATGGTGCAATACAAGGACAAAATATACAGCCAGTGGGCCTGCAACGAAAAAGTGGCGGCGGAGATCGCCGCGGGGGCGTCCATTGGAGGGCTGAGAACGCTGTGCGCCATGAAACACGTGGGCATGAACGTCGCCGCGGACCCGATTTTCACCATGGGGTACGCCGGAGTGAACGGCGGGATGGTCATCGTCACCGCCGACGATCCGGGATGTCACAGCTCCCAAAACGAGCAGGACAACCGCCACTACGCCCCTCACTCGAAAATCATGATGCTGGAGCCCTCCGACTCGCAGGAGTGCAGGGACTTCACGATCGCGGCCTTCGAACTGAGCGAGCGATTCGACACCCCCGTCCTGCTTCGGGTGACGACCCGGGTCTGTCACAGCAAGAGCATCGTGGAGCTGGGAGAGCGTCGGGAGATCGGAGCGAAAAAATACGAACGGAAAACCGACAAATACGCGATGCTGCCCACAACCGCGCGAGCGCGCCACAAAGCCCGGGAAGAGCTTCTGAAAAAAGTTCTGGAGTACTCCAACGACTGCCCCTTCAACCGCGCGGAAATCATCCCCGGAACCACCGTGGGCGTCGTCACGTCAGGGATTTCCTTTCAATACAGCCGCGAGGTTTTCGGCGACTCCGCCAGCTACCTGAAACTGGGCCTGACCTATCCCCTTCCCGACAAACTGATGGCAGATTTTGCCCGAAGATTCGACACCCTTTACGTTGTGGAAGAAAACGACCCATACCTCGAACATGAACTGCAGAGGATCGGTTTTTCTCCCGTGGGGAAAGAAAAAATTCCCATTCTGGGCGAGCTGAATACGCAAATCGTGCGGGAAGCCCTGCTGGGGCAGAAAAACGAGGAGCTCCACAGCTCCACGGCGCTGCCCGGACGTCCGCCCGTCATGTGTCCCGGCTGCCCTCACCGGGGATTTTTTTACACCCTGTCCAAAAACAGCGCAAAAATCGTGGGGGTGGGCGATATTGGCTGCTATGGCCTTGGCGTCAGTCCCCCTCTGAACGGGTTTGACTTTTCCATCTGCATGGGGGCCGGACTGTCCGCCACCATCGGCTTCTCAAAAGCCCTGGCGGCGCAGGGAGATAAACGCAAAGTCCTGGGGATGGTGGGCGACTCGACCTTTTTCCACTCCGGACTCACGTCTCTCATCGACGTGGTCACGTCCGGCGCAAACGTCATCGCCTGCGTTCTGGACAACTCCATCACGGCCATGACCGGACATCAGGAAAATCCCGGCACCTCGAAAAACCTCATGGGCGACCCCACGCCCTCCGTCGACATCCTGCCGGTGATCCGTTCGCTGGGCGTCGGAGAGGACAGGATACGCGTGGTCGACCCGCTGGACCTGGCCGCCGTGCAAAGCGCCATGGACGCCGCTCTTGCGGTGACGGGGCCCTTCGTCATCGTCACACGGAGGCCCTGCGTTCTCATTCGCTCCGTGGCTCAGGCCAACGCGGGCAAATACTGCAAAATCGACCCCTCCAAATGCGTGGGCTGCAAAATGTGCACGAAAATAGCCTGCCCGGCAATGGCCTTCTCGGAGGGCAAATCGATGATAGCGGACCCGGCATCCTGCACAGGCTGCGGACTCTGCGCTCAGCTTTGCAAATTTGACGCGATAGAAAGGGTGGGAGCGTGAAATGACCAGCAGCATTCTTTTGGTGGGCGTCGGAGGGCAGGGCACCATTCTCATCTCCAGAATCCTTTCCAACGGCCTGATGGAAATGGGTTTCGACGTCAAAATGAGCGAAATACACGGCATGAGTCAGCGAGGCGGCAGCGTCACGACGCAGATTCGGTACGGCGAAAAGGTGTTCGCCCCCAATATCGGCGCGGGCGAGGCCGACGTCATCGTCGCCTTCGAAAAAATCGAGGCCCTGCGCTCCCTGCCGTTTCTGAAAAAAGACGGGCGCGTCATTCTCGACGAACGCGAAATTTACCCGATGCCGGTGCTGACGGGCTCAGCGCAGTATCCCCACCAGGCCATCGACGAGCTGAAATCCCTCGTGTCCCGGGTGACGGTGATTCCGGCGGCGAGGATCGCCGAAGAGCTTGGAAACATCCGGGCGCAGAACATCGTCCTTCTGGGAGCTCTGACCAAAGTTCTGAAGCTCGACGAGAAAATCGACTGGCGGGACCTGGTGGCAAAGAACGTGCCGCCCAAAGCAAAGGACCTGAACCTGGCGGCCTACGACGCCGGGCAAAAATCTGACATAAAGCTATAAAGTAGAATTTCACGAAAGGAGAGAAAAGCCAAAATGGAAAATGCCGTTTTCATTCGCCCCAACGATTCGGTGGTGACGGTGACGGAGGCCGTGAGCAGGGGCGGGGTCGTCCGTTATCCCGACGGGCAGACCGTGACCGCGGTTCAGGATATTCCCATCTATCACAAAGTCGCCGTCGTCGAAATCGGAAAAGGCGGGGCGGTGTACAAGTACGGCGAAAAAATCGGTCTCGCGTCGGCGGATATTCACGTGGGAGAACATGTGCACACACACAATCTCGAAAGCGAACGGGCCTGAGGCTCATTCGGAAGGAACATTCGGAAAGAAGGGTGAAAGAATTGAAATTTATGGGGTTCAAACGCCCGGACGGGCGAGTGGGCATCCGAAACCACGTTTTGATTATCCCCACCTGCGCCTGTTCCGGGGACGTGGCGAAAATGATCGCCTCGCGCTCGGAAGGCTGCGTCTCCATGAATAACCAGAACGGCTGCGGGCAGACCAAAGGCGACCTGAAAATCACGCTGGACCTGCTGGCGGGTTTCGCGGCCAATCCCAACGTCTATGGAACTCTCGTGGTGGGGCTCGGCTGCGAATCGCTCCAGTACGGTGTGCTCCGCGACAAAATAAACTCGCTGACGAACAAGCCGCTGGAGTACGTGGGCATTCAGCAGGAGGGCGGCGTCGGACGCACGCTGAAGAAGGGCCTCGCCCTCGCTTCCCGACTGGCGGAGGACGCGAAGCGCTGCACCCGTGAAGAATGCGACATTTCTCATCTCATCCTCGGAACGAACTGCGGCGGCTCCGACCCCACCTCCGGCCTCTCCGCCAACCGCGTCGTCGGCGACATCAGCGACCGCCTCTCGGATCTCGGCGCCACCACGATCATCAGCGAGACGCCGGAGTTCGTCGGAGCGGAACACGTTCTGGCCAAACAGGCCTGCAACCCCGAAGTGGGGCGTCAGATCATCGACATCGTGAAGCAATACGAAGATCGTCTGGCGGCGGTGGGCGAAAGCCTGAGGGAAGGCAACCCGTCCCCCGGAAACAAGGCCAGCGGGGTCACGACTCTGGAGGAAAAATCCCTGGGCTGCATTCACAAGGCGGGAACCCGCCCCATTCAGGCGGTGTTTTCGTCGGGACAGATGATCGACGTGCACGGAACGGTGGTCATGGACACCGTGGCGTACGACGTGGCCTCGGTCGCGGACATGACCGCCAGCGGCTCCCAGATGACGCTTTTCACCACCGGCATGGGCAACCCCGTGGGCAGTCCCATCGTTCCGGTGCTGAAGGTTACGGGCAACCACAGGACTTTCGAATGGAACAACGACTTTCTGGACTTCGACACCAGCGACAGCATCGCGAACAAAAAAACCATCCATGAACTGGGTGGAGAACTGCTCGACCTGATCCTTGAGGTGTGCAGCGGCAAAAAAGTCAAAGCCGAGGAATGGGGTATGACCGAAATCGCCATCAACCGTCTTTGCACTTTCGCGTAAGTTTTGTCGGTTTGTCGTCTGTAACGGTGTGCGCACGAGAAGAAGGAGGACCAGTTCATGAAACTGCTGAAAATGGTACAAAAGGTTCCGGGCGGCCTGATGGTCGTTCCTCTGCTGTTGGGCTCCCTGATCAGCCTTTTTTTTCCGAATCTCCTGAAGGTGGGGGGACTCACGACCGCCACTTTTGCCACGGGCGCCAGTTCCTTCATCGGCTGCAGTCTCTTTTGCGTCGGGTCTCAGATCAACATAATAGAACTGGGAACGCCGATCAAACGAAGCATTGTTCTGCTGATCGCGAAGTTTTGCGCGGGATTCATCCCCACCCTTATCGTTTCGACCCTTTTTGGCCCTGACGGCGTGCTGGGGATCACGCCCCTGATGCTTCTGGCCGCCGTGACCAACTCCAACGGAGGGCTCTACCTGGGGCTCATGGCCGAATATGGCGACGAAAACGACCTGGCGGCTCAGTCTCTGCTGGGGATCAACGACGGGCCTTTCCTGACGCTGTTGGGTATGGGGCTCGCCGGACTGGCGAATTTCGACATCGTCGCGCTGCTGGCCTCCATCGGCCCTCTGCTGGTGGGAATTGTGCTGGGGAACCTGGACAGGGACATTGCCGCGTTTTTCAAGCCGGGCATCGGCATGACGATTCCCTTTCTGGCTTTCTGCCTGGGGACCGGCGTCAATCTGACCAACATCGCTAAGGGAGGCGCGGTCGGCATCGCTCTGGGTCTGCTTACCATCGTTCTTTCCTTCCTGTTTGTCGTTTCGGCCGATAAATTCATTCTGCGCCGTCCCGGTTACGCCGGAGCCGCCCTCTGCACCGCGGCGGGCAACGCCGTGGCCACCCCCGCCATTCTGGGAGAGGTCAGCCCCAACCTGCTGCCTCAGGTTCCCGAAGCGACCACAGCCGTCGCGGCGGCCGTCATCGTGACGGTGATTCTGGTTCCCGTCGTCACGTCTTTCGCGGCAAAAAAATGGGGCTGCCCCCGTTACGACCGTGAGGCGAAAGAAACGCCCCGCGGCTAGAGCCGTTATTAAGCGTCTTTTTTCAGTACAGGATTACGCAATCCGCTGTAAATTTGTTGTTTTGCATAAAATTATGGGAGGGGAAAAGTGTCATGAGCGGTAAAATCAGCAAATCTCTGGTACCGGGTTACCTGGGTCTGGCGGCGGTGTGGTTCGGAATTCACTGCGGTCCGGGAACGGCTTCGGGCAAGCAGACTTCCGTGTACTTCCTGGAGTACGGGAAGTGGTCGCTGATCATGCCCTTCTTCGCCATGGGCTTCCTGGGGCTGGCGGTCTACTACGCCGCGGAGTTCTCCCGCCGAACGAACTCCACCAACTTCAAGGACTTCGCCAACAAACTGTTCTATCCTTACGACAAATTCTTCGCCAACTTCTTCGAGTTCACCTTCCTCGCCACGGTGGGAATGTCCGGCGGATCCTGCATGGCCACGGGCTCTCTCCTGTTTTATCAATATTTCGGGCTGCCCGTCGTTCTCGGCATCGCGCTCATGTCCGCTGTGACCATCATCTTCTCCATTTACGGCGCCGAGCTCGTCCGCGCCTCCTCCAGCTACATGTCCTTCATCATTTTCCTGTGCATGGTGATTCTGGTCGGCATCGGTATCATGAACAACGGCGGCATTTCCAACTCCCTGAACAAGGCCGTCTTCGCCGAAAGCGAGCTTAAAATGTCCGTGTGGCAGGCCATCGTATACCCCGCGTTTCAGTCCACGGGCGTCATCGGCGGCATCGTCACGGTGGCCGACAGCCTCAGAAACAAGGGGGACTCCAAGCGGGCGGCCTGCTGGGGAATCGCCATCAACGCCCTGTTTCTCGTCATCATCGCCGTCATGCTGATGGGCTACCCCGAAGCGCCCAAACAGCCGCTGCCCAACTATTACGTCATCACTCAGATCGGACTGTCCTTCCTGACCATCATTTACGTGCTCATCGTCTTTTTGGCCTGCGTCACCAACACCATCGCCTTTTCTCACGCCATGTGCGGACGGTACGGGCAGTTCCTGAAGATCAACAACCTGACGGCCAAAAACCTCCTCATTTCCGTCATTATGCTGATTTATCTGAGCGCCGTCTCCTGGTTCGGCCTCGACGCCATCGTCAGAACGGGCTTCACCTACCTGGGCTACGCGGCTCTGTTCACCCTGTTGGTTCCCACCATCTTCGTCGGGGCTTATAAACTCTCCAAAATGCCGCCGGAGAAAAATTGAAATTTGAGCCAATCTGAAGGGAAGTCATAAACATGACGTTCATTAAATTTCCAAAAATTCCCGTCACCATTGAGGGGATGGAGAACATTCAAATCCCCAGAATGATGAAAATTCGGCAGATTTACGACAAAAACAAAATCGACGACATCCGGGCCTTCGTCCTGAAGCAGATGGAGGACAACCTGCGGGACCACGGGCGCTTCGCGGGAAAGAAAATCTGCATCACCGCCGGAAGCCGCGGCATCCCCAGCCTGGACGTCATCATCAAAGCCGTCGCCGACAAGCTGAAGGAGTGGGGCGCGGAGCCCTTCGTCATTCCGGCCATGGGCAGCCACGGCGGCGCCACGGCCGAGGGGCAGAAAGAGATGATCGCCACCTACAACATCACGGAAAAGTCCATCGGCGTCCCCATCCGCGCCACGATGGACGTTTCGAGGGTGGGAGACCTGGCGGACGGCACGCCGGTTTACTGCGACCGGATAGCCTTCGAGTCCGACGGCATCGTCGTTCTCAACAAAGTCAAGCCCCACACCGATTTTCGGGGCGACCACGAAAGCGGCGTGGCGAAAATGATGGCCATCGGCCTCGCCAACCACAAGGGCGCGTCCATGTTCCACATGATGGGCTTCCCCACCTTCGCAAAACGCATTCCGCAGGTCTGCGAGGTGTTCCTGAAGAAGGCCCCCATCGCCTTCGGCGTGGGCATCGTTCAGAACGCCTACGACGACATCAGCGAGATCGAGGTCATGGAGAAGGAGCTTATTCTGGAAAAGGATCGGGAGCTCCTGAAGATCGCCAAGGCGAAGATCGCGAAGTTCAAGATGCCCCATATCGACGTTCTCGTTATCGACGAAATCGGCAAGAACGTCAGCGGAAACGGGCACGACCCCAACATCACGGGGAGGAGCAACTCCCCTGGCTTCGAGGACGTCATCGACATCAAAAAAATATTCATCCGCGGCCTCAACGAGGAGACTCACCACAACGCCTGCGGCCTCGCCTGGGCGGACGTGACCACGCGGCGCTGCATGGAAAGCGTGGATTTCGGCCTGACCTGGATCAACGTGGTCACTTCCACCATGCTCAACGGGGGAAAATCCCCCATGTACATGGAGAACGACCGGGACGCTCTGCTGCTGTGCATCCGGACCTGCAACGGCATCGACTTCAACAGGGCGAAGGTCGTCCGCATCAAAGACACCCTTTCCATGGAGATCATAGAGGTTTCGGAGAGCTACCGTGACGAGCTGAAGGACAACCCGGAGGTCGAAATCCTGGGTGAACCCCGCGAAATGCAGTTCGACAAAGACGGGTTCCTGCTTTGACAAAGGAGTGATCACTGTGCTGAGAAGTCAGCGCCTGTTCAGGCGCGATGAATATCTGAGCCCCCGGGCCGCTTTCAAGTCAATGGGCTACGGAAACGCCGATTTCGAGAAACCGATCATCGGGATAGCCAACTCCTTCACCGAGCTGGTGCCCGGCCATACGAACCTGAGAGAGCTGGCCGACTGGGTAAAGCGGGGAATTTACGCGGGCGGAGGCACGGCCGTGGAGTTTGGAACCATCGCGACCTGCGACTGTCTTTCCAACGGGCACAGAGGCATGTATTTCAGCCTGCCCTCCCGGGATCTCATCGCCGATGAAATAGAGACGGTGGCGGAAACCAGCCTGCTGGATGGATTAATCATGCTGGGCTCCTGCGACAAAATCGTCCCCGGCATGATGATGGCCGCGGCGCGTCTGAACATTCCCTCCGTCATCCTCTGCGGGGGGCCGATGCTTTCCGGACTTCCCTTCGACGGGCGTTCTTCGGATTTCACCTCCCTGACGGAGGCATTCGGGATGTTCAAGGCCGGAAAAATCACGCGGCAGGACCTTAATCTGCTTGAAGACCAGTGCGGGCCCACCTGCGGATCCTGTCAGTTCATCGGGACGGCCAATACCATGTGCTGTCTGGCCGAGGTGTTGGGGCTTTCGCTGCCGGGGTCAGCCGCCATTCCCGCCGTCTACGCCGAGAGAAAGCGGGCGGCCGAAGCGGCGGGCTCAGCCATCGTCAGTCTGGTTCGTCAGAACATTCGACCGGAAGCGGTGATCACGCGGGAGTCCATCCAAAACGCGATTATCGCCCTCAACGCCATCGGAGGATCGACAAACGCGGTTCTGCACATGCTGGCCCTCGCGTACGAGATCGACGTTCCCGCCGAAGAGGTGCTGGAGTGGTTCGAACATTATGGAAAAACCGTTCCTTTGATCGCGAAAATTTACCCCGCCTCGAAGTACACGATGGAGCATTTTTACCTCAGCGGCGGGATTCCCCAGGTTCTGAAGGAGCTGAAGGACGTTCTGTTCATGAACTGCATGACGGCCACCGGAAAAACCATGGGAGAAAATATCGAAAATTACCCCTACAGCTTCCCCCCCAACCGGGAGATCGTCAAAACCGCCGCAGAGCCCTTCGGCGTGGGAACCGGCGTGGCGATTCTGAGAGGAAATCTGGCTCCGGACACCTGCGTCACGAAACCGTCGGCCATCCATCCCTCCCAGCACAAATTTACGGGAAAAGCCCTCGTTTTCGACTCGGAGGAGGAGGCGGACCAGGCGATTGCCGCCCAGCAGGTGACGCCGGGAACGGTGGTCGTCATTCGCTACGAAGGGCCCAAGGGCGGGCCGGGAATGCGGGAAATGTTCAGCGCCATGAAGCTCCTGTACGGCTTCGGGCTTGGGACGTCGACGGCGGTGGTCACCGACGGGCGTTTTTCGGGCACGAACAACGGCTGCTTCGTGGGGCATATTTCGCCGGAAGCCGCCGAGGGAGGGCCTCTTGCCATCGTGCAAAACGGAGACGAAATCACGATCGACATCCCCGCCCGGGCTCTGACGCTTCACGTTTCGGATGAAGAAATCAAAAAACGGCTTCAAAACTGGACTCCTCCGAAACCCAAATACAAAAAGGGATACCTGAGCCGCTACGAAAGAATGGCCTTATCCGCAAGCAAAGGCGGCATCGCCATACTGGAGTGAAACCCCTGCCCGAGATAACGAGCGGCGAGCGTCATTTACCCTGTCACAGGGGCGCCCGCCGCTTTTTCATTTGCCG
>JAISUO010000055.1 GCA_031272035.1 Synergistaceae bacterium | reverse complement strand
CCGGCACTTTCAGATTTCCTGCTTTATGCCAGCCTGCCTGGTCCATGAACATCAATATCTGTTCTCCCGCGTGACGTTTTCCAACCTCTTTCAAAAATATTGACATGGCGTCAGTATTGGCATATGGCATTATGATACCCATCCAGTGGACTCACCGCACCAAAATATATATGTACTCCCGTATCATTTGCGAACCGGTCTCCGGACGAATTCCGCTTTTTGCCCAAGACCTTCGAGGGTCACTTATCCTGCCGAAGCGTGCTTCATCCTGAAACATTATTCTGACCGGCTGCCCGTTTGCCGCAAACGACGCTGCCTGTTCGGAGAAGCCCCTTTTTTAAAGGCCTCTCCGGCCTCTTTGTCGCGCTTTGGATGACCCGGCTTCGGCATTATTTTGCGCCAGCCATGACGATGCAACATCCTGTACACCGTTGTTTTGTGTATTTTATGCCCTGCACGCTGTTCAAGCGCTTCTTTGATCTCATTCGCTGTCAGCATCGATCCCTTTTCCGCACTTGCTTCAAAAGATGCAAGCAATTCATTCTCTTCCTCTGCCGTTAGATTCGCGTGATTACGCCCGCCTCGTTTCATTTCAAGTAAAGCCGATACTCCGTTGTCGATGAAATCCTTTTGCGTGCAACGTACTGTGTTCACATTCCATCCTGTTATATGGGCAATATCCTTCGTCGATAAATTCTTTGCAATTCTCAGCCAAACACACAAAAAACGCTGAAACTCAAACCCAGGCCAGCTTTTTTTCCGGAAATCTTCCAATTCCATAATTCTGTTTTCAGGGACAGGCGTCGGTCGTCGCATAATAATCTCCCCCTCTCGCTTACCGGTTGCCTGAGATTATTATACTGTTAACTCCCTGTTGAAAGCAACTTGGTGTGAGCCGCGACAGAGTTTTTCTCCTGCTGTAAAAGTCTGATATTTTTCCTGTTTTACCCGCTCATCAGCCTTTCTTTCTGAGGTCGGGTCATTTTTTTGATCGCCCGCTCGCGGCGCATGGCCTCGCGTTTGGAGTCGTGCTTCTCGAAATACGCCAGTTCCACCGGAAGCCGAGAGCGGGTGTAACGGCTGCCACGGCCCTCGTTGTGGGTCTGGAGCCTTTTTTCGAGATCCTCCGTCCAGCCCGTGTAGAAGGTTCCGTCACGGCATCGCAGAATGTAGGTATAAGACACGGATGTCCCCGTCCCTCAGCTCCAAAGGTGCGTCCGAAGGATATTGAAGCCGATCAGGACAAGCAAAACTCCTCCCACGAATTCCATCCGTTTGCCCGAGGCCGTCCCGACGGAACGTCCAACCTTCACTCCCGCGAAGCAGAGGACCGCCGTGATACACCCGGCGCAGACGGCCAGAAACAGAACGGGTTTTCGGACGAGAGAAAGTCCGGCGCCCACCACCAGCGCGTCGATTGACGTCGCCAGCGCCAGTATCAAAAGCGTCACAGATCGCGTTGGGTCCGAAGTATCGCACTTTTCCGGCGGAGCGAAGGCGCCGCGAATCATATTCCCCCCCACAAAGGCCAGAAGGACAAAAGCCACCCAGTGATCGAAATGTTCCACGGAAGCCATGGAGCCGGTGCACCAGACCACCAAAAACCATCCGCCCAGCGGCATGAAAAACTGAAAAATTCCACAGGCCATTCCCATACGCAGAGCGGTCCCTCTCGTGGCTTCAAGTGTACAGGCCCCCACACAGAGCGCCGCCGCAAAAGCGTCCATGGACAACGAAACCGCCGAAAGAACGGACTCCAGCACATCAATCTCCCCCGACCACGCGCCTTCGCCGGCGCACGCGAAAAATATCAAAACGACATGACAGAGACAATAATAACAGCAGAATCCCCAAAAGGACACGGCGTCCAAACTTCGACGCCGCGCCCTCCGGTTTGCCTTTGCGGCGCGCGAAGGAAAAGACGAAAAGGCGAAGAAGCTCTACGGCGCCGCGGGAAGCGAGGGCTCTTCGATGCCGCCGGAAGCCGGAGGAGACTCGCTGCTCGCGGCCTGCCGCACCGTCGGAGATGGACGAATCCAGTCCTCCCGATCCGCAGCCAGAAGAGGCATACTCAGCATCATATCTTTGGAAAAGCCGGGAGACAGGGTTTTATCGATAGTTCTCTCCACTTCTTCGCTGTCTTCGTCCAAAATCTCCACGCGAACCGTGAAAGCGGGCCCTACAGCCAGCGCCAGATCCCGATCCCGGGGCATAAGCTCCAGGGGCTCCCCTCCATTGACGCTGATTCGAACCAGACCCAGGGCTCTGAAGGTCTGTCCGTCGACCTCGATGGTTTTATTGTCCAGAAAAACCTGGTGCTCCCGTCCAATATAGACCAGCCATACCGCCAGAGCCACAATCAGGACAAGAAGCAGCAGACGCAAAAGATGACGCATTTCGGCTCACTCCTTTTCCCCGACGGAAACGCCGCCGCGAAGAATCCGCCGAGCCTCCGCCCGGGCGCGAAGCCGCCTCCAGGCGTGCAGCACAAGGGCAAGGGCGATGACTCCGTAGGAAACGAACACTCGGAAATATTCCCCAATCTGCGCTTCACCCATCAGGTTTTTGCCCGCCATGGGGGCGACGATGAACATCAGGTGAAACAGGACGACCCCCAGAAAGACGTTGTCGATGCCCGCCCGGGAAACGCTGGCTCCTCCGATCAGCAACGCGGCGATGGAGAACATTCCTGCCTGATCGTGGCTGTTGTAGGTGTTGAGGGTCCCCATGTTCTGGAGGAAAATAATCTGCCCGTAGCAGGCCAGCACCGTGGAAATCACAATGGCGATGACCCGGGTCCGGTTGACGGGTATGCCTGCGGAGTCGGCCACAGCCATATCCTGCCCCAGAGCCCTCATGTCCTGACCCAGCTTCGTCCGGCGGAACCAGACGATAAAAAGACAAAACGCCGCCACCACCAGACAGGTGGCTACAGGAACGTTGATCGTTCCAATTTTCAGCGGGATCAGATGATCCAGAACCATGCGAATTCCCGTAAGGCTGACGGCGTTGCGGATGCCGTATCCCCGGGAGAGCAGAAGGGTCGGGTTGGAAATCGGGATCAGCCATCCCATGAAATAGAGGACGAAAAGCTGATACACGCCGTTGACGAAGAAGCCCAGGATATAGGAGGTCACCATCTCCTGCCCCTTGGCGCGGTTCAGGACCTCGCCGCAGAGAACTCCCAGGATCACGGCGATGGGCGTTCCGATGATCATCGCCAGGACGACGCCGGGAATGCCCACGATGGCCCAGTCCGAGACGAAAATAAGCCCGATCTGCCCCGCCATCGCCCCCAAAACCATGCCGAAGTTGAGCCCCATCCCAGCCATGATGGGGATCAGCAGCGACAAAATCAGAAACGAGTTGCGTCCGATGCGGACCAGAAGCTCCTGCACCAGGTAGGAGGCCGAAAACCCCGAAAGAGGAATCGCCACGACGGAAATGGCGATAAAAATGAGGGGAACCGCGTAATCCGCCAGCAGGTTCCAAAATTTCCGGTTCATGTGGCTCATCTTCTCACCTGCGCCTTTCTCGTCAGGGCGTAGAGGATCATTCCGTTACTGACGATAATCCGGATGACCTCGGACATATCCGTCTTCAGGACGCTGTTGATGACCGAAGGCGTCATCGTCAGAATACCCTGGAACAAAAACGTCCCCACCACCACGTTGAATATGGTGGCCTTTCGGACGGAAGCGCCTCCCAGAAGCAGCGCGGCCACCGCCGGAAGCGCCATGTAGAAGGGGCCCATGTAGAGCTGAATGAAGCCGAAACTCTGCTCGTAGACCAGAATTCCGACGGCTCCCACAACGGTGGACAGCACCACGGAGACGACGCGCATCCGATCCACGTCCACCCCCGACGCCCGGGCAAACTCCGGATTGGCCCCCACTGCCGTCATGGCGGTTCCCGTTTTTGTTTTCATGAAAAGCCACATCAGAAAACTCATAACCCCAAAGAAAAGAAACATGCCCGTCGGAAAATAGAAGGTTCCGATTTTGAAGGACAGGAAATCGCTCAAAATGTGAAACCAGTAACCATCAACACTTATGGTTGTTCGCAGTCCGGTTCCCTGGTAACCCCAGACCATCGTGGCGTTTCTGTAGGGCAGAAGCAGCCAGGCCATGCACATGAAGGCCACCGACGAAAAACCCACGTAGGTGGCGATCATCATTTCATCTCCCTTGACGCGGTTCAGGAGCTGACCGTAACCATACCCGAGGACGGCGGCAATGGGGATGGAAAGCGCCAGAGCCACGGCAAAGCCCGCGGCCCCCCGAACGTCGAACTCGATGCTCATGGTCGCCCCCAGAAGCCCCGCGATGACACCCAGAGGAAGACCGAAGTTGAGCCCGCAGCCCGCCTGCACCATGGGAATCATGGCCAGCACCATGACCCCGTTCATCCCGAAGCGCACCAGAGTGTCCGACAGGGACGTGGAGATGCGAACGCCCACAAAGGGGGCCGCCAGAAAGAGCGACATCAGAAAAAGCCCGATGATGATTCGGGGCCATCCCGCCGCCTCTATAAATTTTTTAAGCATTTTCCATCGCCTCCATCGCCTCCCTGCGCTCCGAATCCTCTTCCATGTCCCCCATCATCAGCAGGCCGAACTGCTCCGCCGGCGAGACCGCGGGAAGCACGCCCGCGATTTTCCCCTCTCCGACGATCGCGACCCGGTCGCAGACGGACCGAAGCTCCTCCAGTTCCGACGAGGTGATGAGGATCGTCGTTCCATACTCTTCGTTGTAGCGGCGCAGAGTGTTCAGCACCAGTTCCTTGGCTCCCACGTCGATACCACGGGTGGGCTCGCAGATCAGAAGCAGGTCCGGCCGCATGGCAAAGGCCCTGGCCAGACAGACTTTCTGCTGATTGCCCCCGGAAAGCTCCACCGCCCTCTGACCGGGCCCCGTGCAGCGAATTTCGAGAGCTTTTATGTATTTTTCAGTCTCCTCTGAAATGGCTCCGTCATCTCTCAGGCAAACGAGCTTCCCAAGCCCCGGGATGCCCTTCAGAAAGCGATTCTGAACCTGCATGGCCGTGAAGGTGATGTTCCAGTCGATTCGTTCTCCCAGTAGAAGCCCCACACCCCGGCGATCCTCCGAGACGAAGGCCATCCGGCTGTCCAGGGCCTTTCGGGGCTGGTTGAGCTCCACCGTCCTGCCGAACAGCGAGACCTCGCCGCCCGACGGAAAAAGCCCCATGATGCCGTTGGGAATCCCCAGCTTGCCCTGTCCGGCCAGCCCGCCGATGCCGAATATTTCTCCCTTTCGCACGTCGAAGGTGACGTCCCGCACCGTTTCCCCCGGCATGTCCACCCAGAGATTTTTCACCGAAAGGGCGATCTCCCCGGAGATTTTACCCTTCCTGGGCGGCCGCGAGTCCTCCACCTGACGTCCCACCATCCAGGCGGCAATATCCCGTATTGAGGCGGAATGAGCGGGTGTTTCCCGAATGACGCGACCGTCCCTCAGAACCACGATTCGGTCGCAGAGACTCCGGACCTCGTGAAGGCGGTGAGAGATAAAGATGATGGAAATGCCCCCTTCCGCCAGTTTTTTCAGGGCGTCCATTAAAATTCGGGCCTCGGTTTCCGTCAGAACCGCGGTGGGCTCGTCCAGAACCAGAAGCCGCGTATGGGAACGGTCGATCTCCCGGGCAATTTCGATAAACTGCTTGTACCCCACCGGCATCTCCGAAACGACGGTATCCACCCCGATGTCGATCCCCAGCGTCCGGACGGCCCGTTCCGCCCGATGCCGGATCGCCGGACGGTTCAGGGTATCCAGGCGGCTGCTGAACACGTACTCCAGCGGAGACCGGTTCAGTTCCTCCCGGTTGAGAAGAATGTTTTCGGCGGCGGAAAAACCCGGAATGAGAGAAAATTCCTGATGGACCATTCCGATGCCCGCCCCCAGCGCGTCGAAGGGCGAGCTGAAACGCACAGGCAAGCCGTCGAGAAAAATCGTCCCCTCGTAACCGCCGGTGGAGGCGATGACGGGCATTCCAAAAAGGATGTTCATCAAGGTGGACTTTCCCGCGCCGTTTTCTCCC
This sequence comes from Synergistaceae bacterium, assembly GCA_031272035.1. Classification (NCBI taxonomy): domain Bacteria; kingdom Thermotogati; phylum Synergistota; class Synergistia; order Synergistales; family Synergistaceae; species Synergistaceae bacterium. Next base: position 18,513 of record JAISUO010000055.1, on the reverse strand, counting down.
ACAAGACCCAAAATCTCGCCGCGGTTCAGGGCAAAACTGACGTCGGCGAGGACGCTGTTCCCAAAATATTCTTTGCCTATGTTCTCCAGTTTCAACAGCGGAACTTCGGGCAACTCTACCACCTCATTTCGCAATCCTGCCGCTGATTCTAAAATATAGAGCTTCTTTTTGTATTGCAGATTTACGGATTCTCAGGCTTCGCGAGACGATACCAAAAAGGGGACGCCTCCGTGACGCCCCCTGCCGTTACTTACATTCAGGGAAATACGGGAAATACAAATTGAAGCTCAGAGGCGAAATCAGGCCCCGAAAGCCGCAACGACTTCCTTCAGCTTCGCGCGGATGGGAATGCGCTGGGGGCACTTGGGTTCGCAGGCTCCGCACTCCACGCAGGCGGAGGCCCTTTTACCCTCCCGTCCGGGCGCCAGAAGGTAGAGATAATTGTCCTTCTGCCCGTCCCAGTCCCCGGAAATCGCGGCGTTGTTCAGGTTCGTGAAGCACTGGGGAATATCCACGCTCTGAGGACAGGGTTTGCAGTAGGCGCAGGCCGTGCAGGGAACCCGCATCCGGCTGACGTAAAGTTCTTTGGCCGCGCGAACCAGAGCCAGCTCTTCTCTGGACAGGGCGTCCGGATGTCCGTGGGTCGCGCTGGCGATGTTCTGTTCCATTTGAATCGGGGCGCTCATGCCGCTCAGAACGATGGAGACCTGGGGATGGTTCCAGACCCAACGCAGCCCCAGATCCGCCAGAGTGGAGGCTCCGTAGTGGGCCAGGGCCGCGGGTCCCGCCAGATCCGTGGGAATGGGGCCGGTGAGATTGCCGCCCTTCAGGGGCTCCATGACGATAACGCCGATTCCCTTTGCGGCGGCGTACTCCAACCCCTCGGTGCCCGCCTGGAAGGTGTCGTCCAGGAAGTTGTACTGAATCTGGCACATGTCCCAACCGTAGGAATCAATGATTTTTTTGAACAGGCTCAGCCCGTCATGGAAGGAAAAGGCAATACGGCGAATTTTTCCGGCCGCCCTGGCCTTTTCCATAAAATTCAGCGCGTCGAACTGGAGCATCTTCTCCCAGCGGGAGGAGGTCAGCGAGTGCAGCAGGTAATAATCGATGTGGTCCGTCTGGAGCCTCACAAGCTGCTGATTCAGAAAATTCTCCATCTCCTCCGGTTTGGTCACCAGCCAGGTCGGAAGTTTCGTCGCCAGAAATACCCTGTCGCGTCTGCCCTTCAGCAGGCGTCCCACCGCGGCTTCGCCTTCGCCTCCGTGGTAAGGCCAGGCGGTGTCCACGTAGTTGATCCCCTTCTCAATGGCGACGTCCATCATGCGCATCGCCGTCGCGTCGTCTATTATGCCATCCTTCATGGGAAGCCTCATACAGCCAAACCCCAGAATCGAGAGTTTATCCTTCGTGCGCGGCGTCTCTCTGTACAGCACTGCCAACATCTCCTTTAAGAATCCCTGTGATGTCGTTAATTATAATACCTGTGTCAAATACGCCTGAAAAAGTATGAGAAAAAAGTCAAAACATGAAAGAGTGCTAAAACATGGAGGAGTTGCCGCTCTCCATGTAGTCCAGCTTTTCTTCCTTCGGATAGCGGAGCGTGTACTCCACGGTGACGCGTCTGGTCTCGCCCGGCGCGATCTTCATCTTCCACAGAAGCCGGTTTTCCCTGTCCCGCTCCGAGGGCTCCGGATCGATTTTTTTCACCTCAAGGACAATTTTATCGCTGGCGGGCAGAGGAAGGCGGTCGTAAACCGAAATTTCGCGCTCCGAGTCCAGAGCGCTGGTGATTTCAAGGGTGTAGCCGTCGTCCAGAACGCCCGTGCCCGTCCAGGTGCTTCCCGTTTTTTGCGCGTACCTTTCCCTTTTGGAGGTGAGCCGGGGGGTCATGCCGAAGGGAATTTTCATGCGGCCCCCGATGGAGTCGGAGAGCCGGGCGCGTCCCGTCGCTGCGCCGTCCACCGCCAGTTCCGCGCTGCCCGGCAGAAAGGCCGGCGGCAGAGCGTCCAGGCTGGCCACAACCCAGGCCTCTCTGTGACGTTCGGGAATGACCACCAGGAGAGGGGCGCTCTTCAGCCCGAAAGCCCCCAGCGCCACCCGGGTCGGGTTGCTGTCGCCCTCGACTCTGCCCCGCCCCCTGACCGTCACATCCGTCAGAGTGGAGAGAACCTCCGGACCGGAAAGAGAGCGGGACAGCCCGGAGGATTTCATGACGTCCGCCGCGGCCGTCGGAGCCATGAGAGCGTCAGAATAACGATTTACCTCCTCCTTCGGCCTCAGATCCACAAGCAGAGAGCGCACTTCCGGCGCGGTCACGGCGGCATCCCGGGGCCGGCTGTGGAACTCGAACTCCCCCTCCACGTCTATTCCCGTGCTCTGCCGGGCCGTGGCGCTCATCCTCGCTTCGATGTCGCCCGTGGCGCTGTTCAGGTTCATCTCGTACCTCACGTTCCACCCGGCGTCGGAGGTATAGGCCTCGAACAGCAACGCGGCCGGTTCCGCCGTCGTCCCGCTGATTTTCAGCACCGAAGAATCGCCGAAGCGCCGCGCCTCCCATTTTTGACGCAGGGCCTCGTACTCCTCCCGGGCGTCCTCCAGCTCTTCCCGGGCGGGCTCCAGCTTCAGATCCGCCTCCGTCAGCGCCGCTTCGGCCTCCAGACGAAGCTCGCCGGCTTCCGAGATGTAGTCGATCAGCTCGCCGCCCTCGATTTTGACGACGCCGTCCTTCCCCGGTCCGATCGTTGGGAAGGGCATTCCCAGCAGATGCACGGTCTGGGAGAACGCCGCTTTGCGTCCCTCCAGATTTTTCACGACGCGCGTTTTTTCGCTCACCTTCTGCTTGAGGGTCAGCAGTTCGCCGGGCAGGGGGTCCTTCGCCCAGGCGTCATCCACCCGAAGGGAAGTCAGGCTTTCCGGCGTCAGGCAGCGCACGCTGTCCTGATCGAAGGCCCCCGGCAGCGTGAAGGCGAAGCGTCCGTCGGCCTCCGCCCGAAAAGTGAACTTCGCTCCGTTGGGATAAAAATCCACGGACACCACGGAGAACTGAGGATTTTCTGAAGCCGAAGCCGAGCCGGCAGCCGAAAACGCCAGCCCCCAGACAAAAAAGCAGAGAACAGACGCAAAACGTCGCACCATACTCCCCCCTTTATAAGACTCAGGGGGGCAGGGCTCGCTGCGTATCGCAAACCTTCGATCCGACCGCTTCGCGGTCCTCACTGGCCCCCCCGAGACCCCCTGCTGATCGCAGAAGCAGCTAATCAGCACTTCCCATATACTCCCGCCGGCGCAGGGCGTAGGCCGTCATGGCGGCCACTCCCGTCCAGAGCACGGACTCGTTGACGTCGAACCTCGCGTTGTGATGGGGCCAGTTCCGCTCCTCTTCCGCCCCGTCCCGGGGAGCGAAGGCGGCGCAGTGGAAAAAGAAAGCGCCCGGAACCTTCGCCAGATAACACGAAAAATCCTCGGCCCCCGACGACGGAAGCGCCAGCTCCCGCACTCCCTCCGTCCCCAGAGTTTCCGCGGCGATGTCCCGCATTCTGTGGACGCAACCCTCGTCGTTGACCACCGCGGCCAGCCCTTCGCTGAAGGAAACCTCCGCCTTCCCCCGCATGGACGCGGCCACCCCCTCGGTAACATCCCGGACGCGTTTTTTCAGCCGCCCGTGAAGCTCCGGACTGAAAGAGCGAATCATTCCGCTGAACTCGCAGCAGTCCGCGATGACGTTGCAGACCGTCCCCCCCTGGATCTGCCCGACGGTGACCACGGCGGGCTCGAAAGGGCTGACCTCGCGGCTGACCAGAATCTGAAGCTGGGCAATGGCCTCGGCGGCCATGACGATGGGGTCCACGGTGAGATGAGGCGTGGCGCCGTGCCCGCCTTTGCCCCTGAACAGAACCCGAAACATGACGGTGGCGGCCATCATCGGACCCGTCTTCCAGCCGATCTGTCCCGGCGTCAGGCCGCTCCAGACGTTGCCCGTGTGCAGCCCGACGATTTCGTCCACCGCGGGGTTCTCCAGAGCGCCGCTTCGAATCATCGAGGCCGCTCCGTCCTCCGTTTCCTCCGCGGGCTGGAAGATGAACCGGACCGTCCCGGACAGTTCTTCACGGGCCTCCGACAGCAGTTTCGCGGCCCCCAGCAGCATTGCCACGTGGGCATCGTGCCCGCAGGCGTGCATGGCCCCGTCGGCGGAGGCAAAAGGAAGCCCCGTTTCCTCCCGTATGGGCAGCGCGTCCATGTCGGCCCGCAGAGCCAGGTTTTTCCCCGGCCAGGCCCGACCGCCCTTCAGCGTGGCGAGGACCCCGTGTCCCCGTCCCTGTCCGGCCCGAACTTCGTCGAGGTTCATTTTTTCCAGTTCCCGAAGAATCACACTCTCCGTGAACGGCAGATCGTGGTCCACCTCCGGATGCGCATGCAGCTCTCTCCTCAGCGCGACCACGTAATCGTTCAGCTCCCGCGCCCGGGCTTTAACGTCCATACTCAACACCAGATCCATCCCTTCAGAATAAATACTTCGAAATTAAATATGAAATTCGCGCCTCTACAAATATCCCAGGCCGAAAATCGCCAGGCAGGCTGCCATAAAAAAATCGAAAGCCGCGCGGCCTTTCTGTCCCGCCCGGAAACGCTGCCTTCCCGTAAAAACCATAACCAGAGCGCAGACGAACAATATTATCGCCGAAATCCTCACCTTCAACACTCCTCTGCACATTTTTCCCGTCTGTTCAAAGGGTTCGCGTTCACTTTTCCGCCATTTTTTCCGTCGCTTTTACCTTGTCACTTTGTAACATTCTGACATCATTTACGCATAAAACCCTATAGCATATTTTTTATTTTATGTATAAATTACGGAGGGGGATAGGATGCGATTCTCGGGTTTTTTGGCGCGAGTCCCTCTTTTTTCATTATTACCTATTATATTATGAGGGCAATGGCCTGGGAGGATTAAATGCAAAACGAAATTTTATCGATTCTCGCTCTGACTTTTGGCGTCCTTGCGGCGGCCGGAAAAGGGACGGCGTCCGCCGCCATTCAGGCGGAGTCCGTGCCGCAGCTGATTCCGGTGGAGGATTTTTTCCGCAATTCCAGCGTCGTGGGTTTTTCTCTTTCCCCGGACGGAACCAAACTGGCCAGCCTGAAGCCCTGGAAAAACCGGATGAACGTCTTCGTCCGGGATGTGGAGGGAAAATCCGAGGAGCGTCGTCTGACGTCGGCCACCGAACGCGACATAGGGGGATTTTTCTGGAAGGGCAACGACCGCATCGCCTACGTGCAGGATCGGGGCGGCGATGAGAATTTTCACGTTTTTCTGGTGGATGTCAGCGGCGGAGAGCCCAGGGAACTGACCCCCTTCGACGGAGTCAAGACCTACGTGCTGGACGATCTGGAGGAAGATCCCCATCATATGCTGATTTCCATGAACAAAAACAACCCGGAGGTTTTCGACGTCTACCGCTGCGACATGGACACCGGCGAACTGACGCAGGTCGCTGAAAACCCCGGCAACATCACGGGCTGGATGACCGACCACGAGGGCCGCCTCAGAGGGGCCTGCGAAACGGACGGCGTCAACCAGAGCCTGCTCTACCGGGCCACCGAGGACGAACCCTTCAAAAAACTTATGACCACCAGCTTCAAAGACGATTTCGCCCCTCTCATGTTCAGCTACGACAACAGACTGCTGTACGTGGCCTCGAACCTGAACCGCGACAGGACGGCCATCTATACCTTCGACCCGGAGGCCAACAAAACGCTGGACCTGGTTTACGAACATCCGGAGGTGGACGTGGGGCGGCTGCTGTCCTCCAAAAAACGCAAGGTCATCACCGGCGCCGTCTACGTCACCGACCGGTCCCACTACCATTTCTTCGACGAGGAGCGCCGCGCCCTGCAGGAGACCCTTGAGGCGAAGTTCCCCGGCTACGAGGTGGCCGTCACGAACATGGACGACGAGGAGCGGCGGGTCGTTCTGGCCACCTTCAGCGACCGGTCCCGCGGGACGTACTACCTCTACGACCGTCAGACGGAGAAACTGGAAAAACTGGCGGAGGTGGCCCCCTGGCTGAAGGAAGATCAGATGGCCTCCATGCTCCCCATTCGCTACACCTCCAGGGACGGGCTCACCATCAACGGCTATCTCACCCTGCCCCGGGGGATGGAAGTGCCCGGCGAAGAGGCCCTCAGGCACGGCGAAATCCCCTTTGAAGCGGCCCTCAACCTGCCCGTGGTGGTGATTCCCCATGGAGGTCCCTCGGCCCGGGACACCTGGGGCTACGACTCGGAGGCGCAGTTTCTGGCCAACCGGGGAGCGGCCGTGCTGCAGGTGAACTTTCGGGGTTCCGTGGGCTACGGCAAGGGCTTCTGGGAGGCCGGATTCAAACAATGGGGAAGAGGAATGCAGAACGACGTGACCGACGGCGTGGAGTGGCTCATCGCCCGGGGCATCGCCGACAGAAACCGCGTCGCCATCTACGGCGGCAGTTACGGAGGCTACGCGGCTCTGGCCGGAGCCGCCTTCACCCCGGACCTCTACGCCTGCGCCGTGAGCTACGTGGGGCCCTCCAACATTTTTACGCTGCTGGCCAGCATTCCCCCCTACTGGGAGCCCCTGCGGGACATGGAGTACGAGATGATCGGCGACCCCGAGAAGGACAAAGAACTTCTGGAGCAGGTTTCCCCCGTTTTTCACGCGGATCAGATCCGGATTCCCCTTTTCGTCGCCCAGGGAGCCAACGACCCGCGGGTCAAAAAGGCGGAGTCCGATCAGATCGTGGAGGCCGTCAAAAAAGCGGGGAAGGACGTCGTCTACATGGTCAAAGAGAATGAAGGGCACGGGTTCCACAACGAGGAAAACCGCATCGATTTTTACCGAACCATGGAGGATTTTTTCCGACGTCACCTGAAAACCCGTTAAAAAAGCGTTTCGTGGCCGCGGGCAGAGTTGATCCGGATCTGAGATTCGGATATGGGATCCGGAGAGCCGGTTTCCTGCGGTCACGACAGGCTCGACGGAATGGGGCTCGGGGAGTTTGCGTATCTCACAATCCTCATTCTTATATAGAAAATATTACGCTTTATGCGGGAAGCATATTTTTTAAAGATGACAGATGATCTTTGTCAGGAGCAGTGAGTTTATTTTTAATGCTCTTATTTTTTAACGAAATTGTTTTAAGGATGTGACTTTTTTGGGATCGATATCAGCAACTCCCCGCATCGACCAAATGACCCCCCGGCGTCTGGAGATCGCCGTTTTTGGCACGGGGTCCTTTCTGAGAACCGAAGCCCAATTCGGTATCGTCAGAGGTATATGGAAGACCGCCGTGGGGTACGCGGGAGTAAAAAGCGCGGGCCTGCCCGACAGAAGCGGGCAGAACTCCATTGAAACCGTCCGGGTGGAATATGATCCCATAGCGATCAGTTACGGGCAGCTGCTCGAAATGTTTCTGGTGTGGGAGGCCGATGTCGCGGCAAGAGCTGAGGCGGCGTCCTCTCCCCCGGAAAATTCTCTCTGTATTTTCATCCGGAACGAATTTGAAAAACGCATGGCCCAGGCTGCCGTGGAGCGATACCGCCTGCGGGACGAAAAGCTGCCTCACGTCCATATCGCGGCTTACAAGACCTTTCACATGGCGCCGAATCTCTGTCAAAAGCATTTTCTGAGAACCCTTCACTGGCTGATGAAGGATTTGCAGAGCTTTTACAGCGACGAAGCGGGATTTGTGCATTCCACGCTGACCATGCGCCTGAACGGCATCGTGGGCCAGGTTCTGCCCTTCACCCGTTTTCCGGAAGACGTCGAATTTTACGATTTGCAGGACGATACGGTCTGCCATCTGAAAGAGTACCTCGTTTCCTGATCTTCGCCGTCTGTCCGCAGGACGCCGCACTGACCGTTCCGCAGAAAGCGCCACGGAACGCCGTAAGGATGATATGATTATCACAATGACGACGCTTTTGAAATAATCGTTATCTTTTTGAGCCCAATTTAAGGCTCCTCCAGAGGGGCTAAAATCAAAAAAAGAGGTGGCGGGTATGAAAAAGGTCTGTATTGTGATGTTCGCGCTGCTGCTGTTCGGCGCTTTTCCCGGAGGGGCGGCGGCAGGCGAGAAGGTGCTGATGTTCGGCGTCGACGCCGAACCCATCGGTTTCGATCCTCACACCATATCGGCGGTGGCATCCTGCCGGACGATCTATCAGCTTTACAACTCGCTGGTGGGTCTGGACGAAAAACTGAACGTGGTTCCCGAACTGGCAAAAAGCTGGGAACAGCCTGACGACGTGACCTACGTCTTCCATCTTCGCGACGACGTCAAATTTCACAGCGGCAGAAAAATGACCGCCGCCGACGTAAAATACAGCTTCGAACGCATCCTCGACTCCAAAACGGGGGCTTTGGCCAACAGCCCCAGCTACGCCGGAAACATCGCCTCGGTGGAGGCGGTGGACGACTACACCGTGCGATTCAAACTGAAGCAGATCACCGCCCCCTTCCTGGTCAACGTCTCCCACGCCTACTGCTCCATCGTGGACAGGGAGGCCGTGGAAAAGAACGGCGACCTGCTGAGGGCGGACGGCGGCACCGGCCCCTTCACTCTGGGCGAGTGGACCCCCGACAACAGGGTGGTTCTCCATAAGTTCGCCGACTACTTCGTCAAAGGAGAGCCCCGAACGGACCGGATCGAGTACTACGTCATGAAGGACAGCGCCGCGCGGCTGGCGGCCCTGCGCACCGGACGCGTTTCCATCATCAACGCCGACACATCCATGCTTCCGGTCGTCAAAGGGGACACGAACATCTACACCGTCTCCTATCAGTCCTTCAACTATTCCGCCCTGTGCCTCAAAACGACCCTGGCCCCGTTCCGGGACCCCCGGGTCCGTCAGGCCATTTCTCTGGCTCTCGCCCGTCAGGACATCATCGACATCGCCTATAACGGCGAGGCGGAAATCTCCGGCTTCGTCCCCGCCTCTATGGGACACTGGGCTGTGGATGTGAAATCTCATCCCCTGTACCGGCAGGACCTGAAAAAGGCCAAAGAACTGCTGACCGCGGCGGGCTTCGAAAAGGGCTTCGACGTGACGATCACCGTCGGCCTGCTGGACAGCCTGAGGGACATCGGCGCCGTGGTTCAGCAGCAGCTGGCCCCCCTGAACATCCGGGCCAGCGTCGTCAACAAAGAAAACGCCGAGTACGTGGACCAGTGGCGCGCCCACAACTTCGAGATCATGGTATGCCAGAACGTGGCCGGCTTCGACCCCAGCCGGGGGGTGGAATTTTTCTTCAAGACCGGCGCCGCCGCAAACATTGCGGAGTACTCCAACGCCAGAGTGGACGAGCTCTGCACTCTGGCCGCGGGAACCACCGACCAGGCCAAACGTGAAACGTACTACAAAGAGGCCATCGGCATCATTCTGGACGAGTCCCCCAACGTGGTCATCGCCAGCCCCAGGGAGTATTTCCTGGCCGGAACCGGAGTGGAAAACTTCGCTCCCAGCGCCGTCAATCCCTACCGGCTGAGCGCAGTGGAAATCAGTCAGTAAAGAGAACTCATGCGGGGTTACATCCTTCGCAGGCTGCTGACGCTGGTTCCGGTTCTCACGGGCATCAGCCTCTGCGTGTTTCTGGTGATGAAGCTGGTGCCCGGCGACGTGGTCAGCGGCATTCTCGGGGTCGAGCAGACTCCGGAGCTGCGGGCCGCCTGGGAGAAAAAACTGGGGCTGGACCAGCCGGCCCCGGTTCAGTATCTGAAGTGGATGGGCAACGTGCTGCGGGGAAACTTCGGAGAGTCCTTCCGAACGGGCGCGCCCGTGTTTCCGGAGATTCTGAACCGCTTCAAAATAACGGCGGAGCTGGCGTTTCTGGCCTGCCTCGCGTCTTTGCTCATGGCCATCCCCCTGGGGATCCTGTCGGCCCTGCGGCGGAACCGACCTCTGGACAAGGCGGTGCGCGTTCTGGCCCTGCTGGGGGTTTCCGTGCCGAACTTCGCCTCCGCCATGCTGCTCATTCTGCTGCTGTCGAAGGCCTTCGGATACTTTACGCCGGTGAAGTACCTGTCCCCGATGGAAGATCTGCGGGCGAACCTGGAGATTATGGTTCTGCCCGCCTTGATCCTTGGGGCCACCATGGCGGGGGCGGTGATGCGCATGACCCGATCCTCCGTCCTGGAGGTTCTGCGGCAGGATTTTATCCGGGCCGTGCGGGGCCGGGGCGCTCCCGAAAGGGTGACGGTTTTTCGCCACGCTCTGAAAAACGCCTGCATTCCCATTGTGACCCTGTCGGGGATGCAGGTGGGGACCCTTTTGGGGGGAACGGTGGTCATCGAGCAGATCTTTTCCATACCCGGTCTGGGACAGCTGGTTCTGACGGGGATTTCCCAGCGCGACTATCCCGTGGTTCAGGGCTGCGTCCTGTTTATCGCCTTCGTTTACGTCATGCTCAATCTGCTGGTGGACCTGCTCTACACATGGATCGACCCCCGCATCCAATACGACTGACCGGGAGATGCTGCGATAGTGAACAAAAATTCACCTGACCACGGACGCTTCAAATCGATTTCCGTCCTGCTGGGCGACCCTATGGGCCGGGCGGGGATGGCGGGCATTCTTCTGATCGTTCTCATGGCGGCGTTCGCGCCCTGGATCGCGCCCTACGACCCGGCGGAAATGCACATGAAGGCCAAACTGGCCGCCCCGGGCCTCCAATACTTTTTCGGGACGGACAACTTCGGTCGGGACGTGTTCAGCCGCATCGTCTGCGGTTCCCGTGTATCGCTGACGGTGGGGCTGGTTTCCGTGGGCATAGCGGCGGGAGCGGGGTACATTTTGGGGCTGATCGCCGGTTTTTTCGAGGGAAAGACCGAAACGGCGATCATGATGCTCATGGACGTCCTCTTCGCCTTTCCCTCGATTCTGCTGGCGCTCTTTATCGTTTCGGCGCTGGGCCCCGGCATCGTCAACACCATGATCGCCATCGGCATCGTGAACATTCCGGTGTTCACCCGAACGGTGCGAGCCTCGGTCAAGTCCGTCAAATCCATGGACTACATCCGCAACGCCCACTCCATCGGACTCAGTCCGGCGCGGGTTCTGCTGCGCCACGTGACCCCCAACGTGCTGTCCCCCTTTCTGGTGCAGGTGACGCTGGCGCTTTCCGGAGCCATTCTGACGGAGGCCTCCATGAGTTTTCTTGGGCTGGGAATTCAGCCGCCGGACCCCTCCTGGGGCTCCATGCTCTCCGACGCCCGCAAATTCATGGAAATCGCGCCCTGGCTGGTGATTTTTCCGGCTCTTTTCATCGTTCTGACCATTCTCTCGTTCAACCTGCTGGGGGACGGTCTGAGAGACGTTCTCGACCCCCGTCTGAAGCTGTGACGATGCGCCTGAAGTGAGATTAATTTGAAATGGGAATATTTTAAAGTGGGAATATTTTAAAGATGGAAATGACGCGAAGCGACGATCAGGCGCAAAACCTGCTGGAAGTTCGAGGGCTCCGCATTGGAATCCCACGGGGGGCCGGATACGTCCGTCTGCTGGACCGGCTGGACCTGACCGTCAAAAAGCGGCAGAGCTTCGGCATCGTGGGAGAAAGCGGCTGCGGCAAAAGCATCACGGCTGGGGCGCTGCTTCAGCTTCTGCCCTGGCCTCTGCGGGTTCTGGAGGGAACGGCCCATTTCCGGCGGCCGGAGGGGGATCTGGAGATGATCGGCCTGGCCCCGGACAAAATGCGCGACCTGCGGGGGAACGAAATCGCAATGATTTTTCAGGAATCTCTGACGGCTCTGGATCCCCTCTTTACGGTGGAGTTCCAGATGAGGGAGGCTCTGACCTTCCACGACCGGCAGAGCAAAAGCCGCAGAGAGGCGACCGAGCAGGCGGCCTCCATGCTGCGCCGCATGAAAATTTCCCACCCCGCACAGGTTCTCGCCAGCTATCCCCATCAGCTTTCCGGCGGACAGATTCAGCGGGTCATGATCGCCATGGCCATGCTCAACAATCCCCGGCTGCTCATTGCCGACGAGCCCACCACCGCGCTGGACGTGACCGTTCAGGCCCAGATCCTCGACCTGATGAACGAGCTGAAGGAATCCAACGACACCTCCATCGTCATGATCACCCACGATCTGGGGGTCATCGCCGAGACCTGCCAGGAGGTTGCGGTGCTTTACGCGGGACAGGTCGTGGAACAGGCCTCCGCGGCGGATCTTTTTCACAACGCCGCCCACCCCTACACCCTTGGCCTGCTGGAGTCCGTGAACGCTCTGGGAGGCCCCGGTCAGGAGCTTCATATCATCCCCGGCGTCGTCCCTCCCGGCGGAGAATGGGGGACGGGCTGCCGGTTCGCCGGACGCTGCTCCCGTAAAATGAAAAAATGCGCGGAGGCCATGCCCGCCCTGACGGAGATCGCGTCGGGACGCCTGTGCCGGTGCTTTCTGCAGAAAGACGAGGTGGAAGGATGAAGGAGGTTCTGCTGGACGTTCGGCATTTGAGGACCTGGTTCCCCGTCCGGCGGGGGCTTCTGCGCAGGACGACGGGGTACGTTCACGCCGTCGAGGACGTGAGCTTTCGCGTGGGAGGGCAGGAGGTGTTCGCCCTGGTGGGAGAGAGCGGCTGCGGGAAAAGCACCACCGGAGCCAGCGTTCTGCGTCTGATCGAGCCCACGGAGGGGGAAGTGCTGTTCGACGGAGTGAATCTGAGGACCCTGAGCGCGGCGGAGCTGCGGGAAAAAAGGCGCGACATGCAGTTCATCTTTCAAAACCCCGCCGGGGCCCTCAATCCCCGCATGACCGCCGGAGCCCTCCTCGCCGAGCCGCTGAAGGTCCATTTTCCCGCCCTGAACCGAACCGAGCTTCGGGAAAAGGTGAGGGAAATGCTTTCTCTGGTGGGCATGACTCCCGACCAGGCGGCCCGTTATCCTCACCAGTTCTCCGGAGGGCAGCGCCAGCGGATCGCCATCGCCAGAGCTCTGATCAGCCGCCCGCGCTTCGTGGTGGCGGACGAGCCGGTCTCGGCGCTGGACGTGTCGATTCAGGCTCAGATTCTGAATCTGCTGATGACCCTTCAGCGGGAAATGAGGCTGTCGCTGATCTTCATCTCCCACGACCTGAACGTGGTGCGCCACATCAGCGACAGAGTTGGAGTGATGTACCTGGGGCGCATCGCGGAACAGGGGAACACGGAGCGAATTTACGAAAATCCCCTTCATCCCTACACTCAGGCGCTCCTGTCCGCCGTCCCCTCCCGGGACCCTCTGCAAAGAAAAAAACGCCTGATTCTGGAGGGCGACGTTCCCAGCCCCCTGACGCCTCCAACGGGATGTCCCTTCCACACCCGCTGCCCCCGTGCGGCGCCGATCTGCCGGGAGAAAGCGCCGGAGACGGTCATGGCGGAAACGGACCATCTGGCGGCCTGCCACAATTTATAGCACCATTGCGAAAATCATTTTCGGAGGTCTTATCATGGCTTACGTTATCGGAATGATGAGCGGGACTTCACTGGACGGGTGCGACGCGGCTCTGATCCGAATCGACGATGAAGGCGGCAAAGAGGAGATCCATCCGGTGGCTTTCGTCACGCAGCCCATGCCGGAGGCCCTGCGGACCAGAGTGCTGGACTGCTGTTCCCTGTCCCGGTCGAACATCCGGCTGACCTGCAGCCTGAACGTGGAGATGGGAAGCTGGTTCGCCCGGGTGGCGGAGTCGCTTCGGGAACAGGCGGGAGTGAAGCCGGAGGAGGTGGAATGCATCGGATCCCACGGGCAGACGGTGTATCACATCGCCGAAGATGAAGGGGAATGGCAGGCCTCCACGCTGCAGATCGGCGAACCCGCCGTTATCGCCTGGGAGACGGGCATCGCGGTGGTCTCCGGAATGCGGGCCATGGACATGGCGGCGGGAGGACGGGGAGCGCCTCTGGTCCCCTGGGCCGAGTATCGCCTGTACCGGTCCGACCGGCCCCGCGTCCTGCAAAATCTGGGAGGAATCGGCAACGTGACGGGACTGCCCGCGAACTGCGCGCCGGAAGACGTTTTCGCCTTCGACACGGGACCCGGCAATATGATCATCGACGGCCTGGCGAAGCGATTTTACGGCGCGGACTTCGATAAGGACGGGCAAATCGCAGCGACAGGCGCGGTTCGGGAGGATATTCTGTCCGAATGGACGGCTCTGCCCTACGTCGCGGCCCCGCCTCCCAAGGCCACGGGCCGGGAACTGTACGGAGAGCAGTTCGTGAAGGCGGCGCTGGCGGCCCACCCCGAAGTCGCCCCAGCGGACTGGCTGGCCACCGCCACCCGCTACACCGCCGTCACCATGGAAATCAACTACCGCCGCTACGTTTTCCCCCGCTGTCCGGCCCGGGAGGTGATTCTCTCAGGGGGCGGCGTCCACAACGAAACCCTGCGCCGCGAAATCGCCCGGCTTCTGCCCGAGTGCGAAATACTGACCCAGGAGGATCTGGGCTGGAACTCGGACGCCAAGGAAGCCGTGGCCTTCGCCCTCATGGCCCACGAGACCCTTCGGGGCAGGCCCTCGAACATGCCGGGAGCCACCGGAGCCTCCAGTTTCGTCGTTCTGGGGAACATCACCCCCGCGCCCCGAAAGCGATGATCGAGCTGGAAGGCCTGTCCACCGAGGCCCGCAACCCGCGGAGCATGGAGCTGGACGCCCTGTCCGTGTCCGAGTTCCTGCGGGTGATGAACGACGAGGACGCCCGGGCGGCAGTCGCGGTCCGCGAGGCGCTGCCCCAGATCGAAAAGGCGCTGGAGCTCGTGGTGGCCTCTTTCAGAGCGGGAGGCCGGCTGATTTACATGGGGGCCGGAACCAGCGGACGCCTGGGCGTGCTGGACGCGGCGGAGTGCGTCCCCACCTTCGGCGTACCTCCGGGAAGGGTTGTGGGGCTGATCGCCGGAGGAGAAAGGGCCCTCACCGAGGCCGTCGAAGGGGCCGAAGACGACTTTGGGGCGGGAACCGAGGACCTGCGCCGGATCGGACTGGAGCCCCGGGATACCCTGGTGGGGATCGCCGCCAGCGGGCGGACCCCCTACGTGCTGGGAGGGCTGGAGTACGCCCGAAAAATCGGCGCCTCCACTGTGGGACTCGCCTGCAATCGGGGTTCTCCTCTTTCCGAAGCCGCGCGGGTGGCCATCGAGGCCGTTCCGGGCCCGGAGATCCTGACCGGCTCCACCCGGCTGAAGGCGGGAACGGTGCAGAAGATGATCCTGAACATGCTTTCCACCGTTGCCATGGCTGAGATGGGGAAAATTTACAAAAATCTGATGATCGATGTTCTGGCCACCAACGAAAAGCTGCGGGTTCGGGCGGAAAATATCGTGATGACCGCCGCCGAGACGGATCGGGAAACCGCGCGGGCAATGCTGGATCGCTGCGGGGGAAACTGCAAGATCGCCACGGTGGCCCTTCTGCTGCACTGCACCCCTCAGGCCGCCGAGGCCAGACTGGACAAAGCCCGGGGGCGGGTCAGAAAGGCTCTGCAATAAGCGCTGTTCCCCTGATTTTTACTTTTTTACATTCTCACATTTTTTACATGTTTACATGGAGGCGAGGAGCTGTTCGAGCTCCACGCGGTACGCTTTTTCGGAGCGCGCCCCTACGAGAACCCTGCCGACGATTTTTCCGGTGGAATCGACGAAAATCGTCGTGGGAATCGCCGAAATTTCCAACAGAAGGGGCTGGAGAGCCTCCACGGGGAGAATCTGAAGAAAATCGGCCTGAGACTGCCGGAGGATGCTTTTGGCCCTGTCCGCCGTCTCCCTGTTGGTGACGTCGAGGATGAGCCCCGCCATCCGGCTGCCTTCGGGCATGGACCGCGCCAGGCTGGCGAGCTCCGGCATCTCTCCGATGCAGGGCGGGCACCAGGTCGCCCAGATGTTGAGCATCGTGACCTTTTTTTCGGCAAACAGCGCGTTCGAAACCTTCTCACCCGTCAGCCCTCTGGTGGAGAACTCCGGAAAAACCTTCGGAAGATCCGCCCCAGCCGCCAGGGGGAGCAACCAGGCCGCCGCCGTAATCAACAACACCGCCGCCAGCAATTTTTTCTTCATCTTACACAAAAACCTCCTCGGAGTATCCGGTCTCATACCAATTGTACCTTAACCTTTGATTTTCCGGACAGCTCCCCCGAATCTCACTGCGCCCCTTCGGTCGATTTGCGTCGACGGGTCAACAGTTTCAAAACGCAGTGGGTGACGCAGACATAAACGCCCATAACAGCCAGATTGTGAGTGAAGAATAAAACGGCGGGCCTGTCCGGGTCCCAGAAGTCGAAAGAATAGCCCAAAAACAATTTCGCGCCCATTTCCCTGTCGAATGAGGCGTACACGCCGTAGACGCAAATCAGCGCCGCGGTAATCCGCAGGACTGTTGTACGCAGTCGGTTGGATTCCGTGATCCTGAGCATTCTTCGCATTGCGGCCATGATCATTTCCCAGTGCATTCCGAGGTGTACGGAGATCAAAACCAGCCCCCAGTAAGCGGCGCAGGTATGCGTCTGACGAACAGCCATTCCTCCGCTGAACCCCATGAAAGCGAAGACCGTCCGGGAAAGCAGTATCCCGCTCACCACCAGGGTCGTCATTGTGGCGAGAAGAAGCAGGTTGACGAGGGTGTTCAGAATGCGGCGCAAATCGTACTTCCCCCTGAAAAGTCCCTGATACCAGCGCCAGTTTATGGCGTTATGCACGACGAACAGGATGGAAACGGCAACGCCGATCCATTCATGAGGCGCGTCTCCCGTAATGCGATAAGCCAGCGCGAACAGGAGAAGCGCCGTCATGCAAAGGTCGATAAACAGCCTCAGTACCAGTTTGAACGGCATTTTTTCCTGTTTCCTATTGCCCAATGCCGATTTTTTTGAGCCACGCAGCGATGTCGCTCTTCAGCGAACCGCCGCCGCTGTAGTGGACGGAAAGCGCCTCCACGATTTTGGACTGAGGGCAGAGCTTGGCGATCGCCGTCACGCTTTGCCCGAGACGCCCTCCGCCGTGACTGCAAAACGGGACGATTGTTTTGCCGGAAAAATCGTATTCCTCCAAAAAGGACGCCACGGGCATGGGAATAGACGCCCACCAATTTGGATAACCCAGAAAAATCACGTCATATTGTCCCATGTCCCCGACGTGAGATTTGAGCGCGGGACGCGCCTGTTCTCTCTGGTCGCGCTGGGCTTCTTCCAGCACGGTGTTGTAGCTGGTAGAATAGGGCCTGACGACTTCTATTTCGAAAATATCCCCGCCGGTTTGAGCATGTATCTCTTTGGCTGTTCCGCGAGTGTTGCCTCCCCAGGAGAAATAAGCCACGAGGATTTTTCCCTTCTCAGCCGCTTTTGCCGAGCTTGCCGCGCCCGAAATCATGAACAAACAGAAAACACACAGCATCAAAATGATTTTCATATTTTCCTCTCCCTGTCGATAGTATTTTACTTCTCGTTCCGCGCAACGCGAAAACCGATGTTATACATTCCCTCATTGGGCGGAGTGGCGGCGCGGTACGCCGAGCGCGCGTGTTTCGGAAAATCGTTCCATCCGCCGCCGCGAACCACGCGATAGACGCCGGACACGGCGCCCGCCGGATCGATCCGCTCGGACGCATTGTAATCGCCGTACCAGTCCCAGCACCATTCCCCAACGTTGCCGTGCATGTCGAACAGTCCCCATGGATTGGGGCTGAAACTGTTTACCGCGATGATTTTCTGCCGGTAGCCGCCGATGACCCGGCCGCTGGCGTCTTTGTTATAGCCGTAGGAATTGTTGATGTTGGCCTCTTTGTCGGTGATCGTGCGGCCCGTGTTGAATGGCGTCGTCGTTCCGGCGCGGCAGGCGTATTCCCACTCGGCCTCCGTGGGGAGGCGGTAACCGTTCGCGGCGCGGTTCCACGTCACGCTCTCGCCGTTTATGACGTAGGCCGGAGTCAGCCCTTCTTTTTCGCTTCGGGCGTTGCAAAAACGGACGGCGTCAAACCACGTCACGCTTTCAACAGGCAGGTCGTCGCCGGAGTGTTCGCCGGGATTTCCGCCCCTCAGTTCGCGGTATTCTTTTTGCGTCACCTCCGATTTGGCGAGGTAAAAGCCGCTCACCGCAACGCTGTGCTGAATTTCGTCCGAGATGCGGTCCAGTTCCTCCGCGGGGCTTCCCATGGTGAACGTCCCACCCTGGACGAAAATCAAATCTTCCGGCATTTTCGACGAGACGGCATTCGCGACCGAAAGCGTAACGGACACATCGCCATCCCCGAGCGCCGCTTTGAGTTCGCCGGCCGTGGCCTTGTCGATTCTGCCGAGCCTTGTGAAGTTCCACGAGTTGGTCGAGTAGTAAATCACAAATCGATTGCCCTGGTACAAAATCAGATCCCCGGCCGTCGTGTTTATTTGCTCGTCGTTGCGCGGCAGAGTACGGCCCAGAGAACCGACTTTCTCAAATCCGCCGTAATCCTGCATTTGAATTGTCAGCGGCTTCACTGACAGCAGCTCCATGAGGGCTTTAGCGGACGAATTATCCGC
>JAISUO010000054.1 GCA_031272035.1 Synergistaceae bacterium | reverse complement strand
TGAAGTTTATTTATGAAAGGGTCTTTATGAGAGGCAGAATATACAGGGCAAGCGCCGCCGCGACGGCCACAGCGACAATATTGCGCCATATTTTAAATTCTCTGTCCATGGCGCGCCGTTCGTTCTCCGTGGGTGAATCCTCCGCCGTTATTTCCCTTTCGGTTTCGGCGTCACTCTTCGCTCCATAGCGCTTTGAGCAGAAGAAATATATCACCAGCCCAAGAGCGCACCAGATTATGCCGGACCAGAAAGCGCTGGCTTCCAGCTGCGTCATCATCACGAGGTATATTGCCGCGCTGACCGGGGCGCCGATTGCAATGAACGGCGCTTTGTAGGGTCTTTTGAGGTCCGGTTTTTTACGGCGAAGGCCGAACGACGCGGCTATGCCTATGACGTAGTAAAACAGGTCGGCGAACAGACTCAGCGACGCAATGTAAACTATCGAATCTGTCGCGTTTAAAAGAATTGAGAGGATTCCCAGAGCGAGTATCGCGATATAGGGAGTCTTGTACTTCGGATGGACTTTCGCGAAAATTTTCGGCATCACACCATCTCGCGCCATGGTGAAAAGATATCGGGGCGGCACCGCGATACTGGCGTTAAGCGTGGAAAAATCTCCTCCGAAGGCGATGCCGACCGCCAGCATAAGCAGGGGAAAACCGAGAATGCCGGCCGCCGTCATGGCATCCGCGTAAGGCGCGGCCGCCGTCGCGATGGACGCAAGCTGTTCCGGGGGCACAATTCCTATCAGAAACCACTGAAAAATCGCATTCACCGCGAATACGATAAAAGGCGACAGAAAAAGAGCTCTCGGTATGTTGATGGAGGGATATTTTATCTCTTCGCCCATCGCACAGCAGGTCTCGAAACCGGCGAAGCACCACCATATGAGCGCGGTCGACGCGATGAACCCTCCGGGGGAAAAATCGGCAAAATCTGGAATCACCGCGAAATATCCGGGCTTTATATTCGGAAACATCATCACGAACCATATCAGAGCGACTCCCCAGAAGAAGAACATGAAACCGTTCTGAAGTTTTCCGGTCATCTCGACTCCCAGAATATTCGTGACGATGAACACGGCTATGACAATACAGGCCAGAACCATGTCGCTCACGGGCAATTCCACGCCCGCCACGCGGAGCGCGGTTTTTAAGTAAAAGCTGAAAGCGAACGATTCTCCGCTCGTCACGGCAATCAGCGAAATTATGAAATTCCACCCGGCGAGCATTCCCATCGGCCTGTTCAAACCGAGCGAAGCGTATTTGTAGGTGCCTCCCGCATATGGAAGGGCCGCGCCCATTTCGGCGTACAAAAGCGCCGGATAAACGCTTACGGCGAGAGCCGCCAGTGTCGCAAAAATCACAGGCGCTCCCATCATTCCCACTGTGTTCGCTCCCACTGTAAAAAGACCCACTCCAACGACGGTGCCGACCGTTATCGTCACCGCTTCTCTCATGCCGAACGAACGTTTCAAAACGCCGATTGTACTCTTCTTCGTGTCCGTCATCTTCACAACCTCCCTTATTCCAGTTCCGGATCATTCAATTCAGGATTGGGATTCGCGGCAGGTTGCCGCGCGGGAATAAAAAATCAGCTCGAAATCCTAATCCTGCAGAGAATTCATTCGTATTTCCGCGGCGCGGGCGTGGGCGGTCAAACCCTCGCCGTGGGCCATTCGCGACACCAGCGGGGCCAAAGATTTTATCGCATCGGCGGTCATCGACTGATGGGTGCAGGTTTTCATGAAAGTTCCGACCCAAATTCCGCCGGTGTAGCGCGCGGCCCGTACGGTGGGCAGAGTGTGGTTCGTTCCGGAGGCGTAGTCTCCAAAAACTTCGGCGGCGTATTTCCCGATAAAGAGCGAGCCGTAGTTGCGCAGGGCGGGGACGATCGACTCGTCGTCGGAGGTTTGAAGCTCCAGATGCTCCGGCGCGCGTTCATTTGCGATGGATATCGCCTCGTGGATTCCGCCCGCCAGGATCACCTCGCCGTTGGCTTCCCAGGACGCTCGGGCGATTTCTTCCGTGTCGAGCCCGCGGAGCTGTCGTTCCACCTCTTCGACGACGGCCGAACCGATTTGCGGGTCGATGGCGACCAGTATTCCCTTTGCCGCCCGGTCATGCTCGCTCTGCGCCAGTAAATCCGCCGCGATAAATTTCGGGTCGGCCGTGCCGTCGGCGATTATCAGAACCTCGCTGGGGCCCGCGACAAAATCTATACCCACCTGCCCGAAGCACTGGCGTTTGGCTTCGGTCACGTAAATGTTGCCAGGTCCCACAATGAGGTCCACCGGGGAAATTTCCGCGGTTCCGTACGAGAAGGCCGCTATCGCCTGCGCCCCGCCGACCGCGTATATTTCGTCCACGCCGGCCGCGTCCATCGCGGCGAGAGTTTTGGGATGAATGTTTTCGGTCCCTTTCATCACCGGCGAGCACGCGGTTACACGGCCAACTCCGGCCATTTTTGCCGGAATGGCAAGCATCAGCGCTGTGGAGTAGAGAGGGTAATTGCCGCCGGGAACGTAGCAGCAGCACGAATCGACGGGGATATTTCTGTGCCCCAGGATCAGTCCGGGAAAGGGGCTGAAGGACGGCAGCTCTTTAATCGTATCGCGCTGCGCCTCAGCAAAGCGGCGGATGTTCGCTGCGGCCTCGCGTATGTCCGCCAGTTCACCTTCCGAAATTTGAGCGTAAGCGCCGGCGATTTCAGACGGCGAGACCCGCGCGGACGAACGGACGCAGCCGTCGAATTTGAGATTGCAGCGAGACACCGCCTCGTCGCCGTTCTCCCGAACATCTTTGATTATTCCGGCTACCGTCTCTCGAAGTTTCGCCGTCTCCGTCTCGGGTATTCCGCAAGGTTTTTTCAAGTATTCCATGTGCATGGCCTCCCTGATGCTGAGATTTTTGGAAAAATTTTTTTTGCGTGAGAAAATGCTATATTGAAAACCCAGCTCCAGGTCAACGGGGCTTTTCCTGTGATTTTTCACAAAACATTGAGTGGACTCCAGTTTTTTGCGCTGAAGGCCCGAGGGAGAGATGAACGTGAAAATAGGGGCTGTGTCTGAAAAGTACGGAATTTCCAGGGACACCATTTATTTCTATATAAACTACGGGCTCCTGGTTCCGCCAAAGCATGGAGGACAGCAGGATTTCGACGAAAAAACCCTCGCAGACCTGGAGATGATCCTCGAACTGAAAAAGCTGGAGTTCTCTCTCGGCGACATCCATCGCATTTTGTCGCTTCACCGCGTCTCAAAGATGGCTTCGAGCCAGGATATTATGGATTTGAAGCGTTTTTTTACGGCGCAAAGGGACGCGCTGGTTCAGCGGAGGGATGAACTCTCCGCCATTGTTGGGGAACTTGGCCGGAAAATTTCCACTTTGAACGAGAACGCGCGGCGCGAGGGCATCACTCTCGGGGTTCCGCTGAGTATGCTGGGCCTGATACGCTGTCCGTCCTGCGGGCGCGAGCCGGAAATTTTCTCCGCCGACATGAGCGTGAGGCACATATACAGCGGCGCTTTGAAATGTCTTTGCGGATACTCCGCCTCGATCGAGAATGGAATTTTACTGACGCCGAACAGGAACGTGGACGTATACGACACGCCGGACCTGAACAGGGACATGTATAAAAACCTGCCGCCCCATCTCATAACCCTTTTCGAGCGCGCGTACAACCGGATGACAAACCGTCTGAAGGCGGCAGGTCCCGCGGGAAAAGTCGTAATGGAAACCTACGTGAACGCGTGGTTTTTCATGCACAACCACCTGGGCGACCTGCACAGGGACGGAAAATATATCGTTGTGGACAAATATCCAGAGACCCTCGCGATGTACAAGGAGCTTATCGAGTGCCAAAACGTCGGGCTGGACGTTCTGTACATAGCCGACAGCGGAACGAAGCTGCCGCTCAAAAACGGCTGCGTGGACGTCAACATCGATTTCTTCGCGGTGAACGAGCATAACTTTTATCACGACACTTTTTTGCTGAACGAGCTGAAGCCGTATTTTTCCAAAGACGCCGTGACCATCGGCACGTATTTCTACTTCGAAAAGGGGAGGCGCTCGATGAAGCGTCTTTTGGAGGAGTACCCCACGTGCAGCGGCGACAACTTCAACCTCCAGCGTTTCAGGATTTCGATGGAAAAAGCCGGGTATGAAATTTCCGGCGAGGACGACTGCGGACGTACCGACGACTCGGGAGACAACATCGGGTTCAGCTTTCACGAAAAGGGCGAAGAGATGGGGCTGCTGTCCTACATCGCCAGAATGAACGCGACGCCGAATGAACTTAATAAAAATGCCCCCTGCCGGTGAAGGACGGGGGGCTTGTTTTCGATGCTTGTTTTCAATACTTGTTTTCGATACAGAGTCTAAAAGACTCAAAACCGGACGGGAAAGAAAGTATCGATCAGGCAAGCGCCATTTCCGCGGAGGCGATTTCCTTTCCCGTTTTGCGCAGGGCCTGAGCGAAAATCCAGCGGAGGCTCCTCGCATTCCGCGGTGGAAGGGGACCCATGTGAACCTCCAGTTTCACGCCGCTGAAGGTTCCGGTGCAGGTTCCCTCGCGCTCCACCCAGTCGGTAATGGGAAGAACCAGGTCAAAATTGCCCCCGGAGGTTCCGGAGTTCAGCAAAACTTTCGTCACGTTCTTCAGATCTTCCTCTGAAAGGCCGAAATCCTTCGGCGCGCAGTCGACGAAAATCACGGCGCCGGTTTTGCCTTTCCTGACCGCATCCGCCGCTGTCGCCGGTTCATGGGTGACAAGGCCGGCATCCAACAGCCCGCGAATGTTTCCGCTCAGTCGGGACAGCTCTTTCAGATTTTCCGCGAATCCGGACAGATCCCTTCCAAACTCCCCGGCTTTCGCCAGCAGGGTCATCTTTTGGACCAGTCCGGCGACCTCCGGTTTCACTTTCCCCTTCGGCGTATCGATTTCGAAAGATTCCAGAAGGGCCGACACCGCGGCGGGACGGAACTCCTTCGCGGCAACGGCGGTTCCTTCGCGTACCGCCGACTTCACCGCGGCAATCTCCTGATCCGTCAGGGACGTTCCGAGGAAAAACGTCACGTTCTCCAGAGAAAAAATCTCGGAGAGCCTTGCGACGGCGCTGTCCCATTCGACCGTTTTTCCGTCCATCGCCGGTTCCTCCAGACGCGCGCGAGTCGTATCCTGCAGGCGATAACGACCGCGCAAACAGGTCAGACCTCCGTTCGGCGAGGCGAGAGAATCCATGTCCGTGGTGACGCGGGCGAGACGGCTGCGCTCCGTGTCCATGTTCAGCACCAGTTCACACCCCAGAGGACAGCGGGAACAGGTGGTCTTTTTCAGGATCAGGGGACTCTGGTGGGGCAGACGCTCCACACGTCGTTCCATCAGGGCTCCCACCGGACAGAGCTGGGAACAGAGACCGCAGAATGTGCATTCGGACTCCTCCATTTCTCTGTAGAACTGGGCAGACATGATCGAATCGAAACCCCGTTTCACGAAATCGATGGCGTGAACTCCGGCAATTTCGTCGCAGACCCGGACGCATCGCCCGCACAAAATGCATTTGTCCATGTTGCGGACGTAGAAGCGGTTGACGACTTCCTGCTTCGAGACGTGAGCTCCGGCCACCCGCTCCGGGTGAACTTCGTAATCTATGGCGTATTCTCTCAGTTTGCACTCGTGGACGTCGGGGCATCCACATTCCATACAGCGCTTCGCTTCACGCAGAACTTCCTCTTCCGTATAGGCGTGGATGTACTCCACGTCAGGATTTTTCAGGCGGGCCTCCAGGGAATCCTCCCTGGGATGGCGGCGCTCGATTCTTTCGATGTGAGTAAAGTCCTTCGGTCCCAGTTTGTCGTTGGTCACGTCAAAAACAAAGGGTTTTTTGGGCGCTCCGTATCTGAAGTAATGATCCACCGATTCCGCGCACCAGTGCCCGTTGCCGATGGCCTCAATGGCAATTTTTGCCCCCGTCTGCTGGTCGCCGCAGACGAAAACACCGGGAAGGGGAGTGGCGTAATTTTCATCCACCTTCATACGGCGTCCGTCGTGAAGCTCCGGAGGCACGTCGGCGAAGTCCACGGTCTGGCCCGTGGCGGCGATGACGCTGTCCACATCAATGGAGAACTCCTCGCCGGTGGGGACAGGGCTGCGCCGCCCGGAGGCATCGGGTTCTCCCAGCTTCATGCGCTCACAGAGCAGAGTTTCCACCTTCCCGCTGCCGCGAATGGCTTTCGGAGCGGCCAGGTAAACAAACTCCACTCCTTCCTCCATGGCCTCGCGAATCTCGACGTCTTCGGCGGGCATCTCCTCCCGGGTTCGGCGATAGACGACGTAAACTTTTTCCGCGCCAAGCCGGCGGGCGCTGCGGCAGGCGTCCATGGCGGTGTTGCCGCCGCCAACCACGGCCACTCGTTTGCCGATTTTCATGGGATTGTGAGTGTTGACCGTGTAGAGAAAATTGATCCCTCCGACGACGCCGGCCAGTTTTTCGCCCTCAACCCGCATGGAGGAGGACTTCCAGCAGCCCATGGCCAGGACGACGGCATCGTACTCGCCGCGCAGGTCCTCCAAAGATATGTCCTTTCCCAGAGCGACTCCGGTTTTGACCGTGATTCCATGATCGAGAATCCACTGCGCTTCCTCGTCCACCACCTCCGGAGGCAGGCGGTAATCCGGAATGCCATAGCGCATCATGCCTCCCAGGCGGCTCTGGCGCTCGCAGATCGTTACGCCGTACCCCATCCGGCGCGCAAAGTACGCGCAGGAAAGCCCGGCGGGACCAGCGCCGATCACGACGATTTTTTTACCGTTCTCCACAATTTTCGGAACGTCCCCGAGGCTGCGCTCCATCCCCCAGTCCGCCACGAACCGCTTGATCTCGCGAATGGAAACGGTCTCATCCACGAAGTTTCTGCGGCATTTCGTCTGGCACGGAGCGGGGCAGACCCGGCCGATGCAGCCGGGCATCGTAACATGGTCGTGCAGTTCATCCAGGGCCTCGCGATACTTGCCCTGCGCCGTCAGATTGATGTAGGTCTGGACCTTTCCCTGAGCGGGGCAGATCAGGTTGCAGGGAGGACGGCAGTCTCCCACGTGGTCGGAAAGCATCAGTTCGAGGGCCAGCCGGCGAGCGGAGGCAACGCGCTTCGTATTCGTGCGGATCACCATATTGGGAGAAATGGCGTTGGTGCAGGCGCGCATCAGGGCTTTCGCTCCCTCGATCTCCACCAGGCAGACGGAACAGCCGCCGTGGACGGAGAGATGGGGATCGTAACAGAGCGTCGGAATTTCAATTCCGATCTCGGCACAGAGGTCCAGTACCTTCTGCCCGGGGTATCCGTGAACGTCTCTGCCGTCGATGGTGACCTTCACGGTTCTTTCGGTTTTGTTTGCGGTTTTATTTGCAATGTTGTTCATGACTGAAAATCCTCCCTTATGCGACCGCGATGCAGGAAATCGGACAGGTTTTTTTACAGAGGCCGCAACGGACGCAGGTTTCGTCATCGATATGATGCGGTTTTTTCAATCCGCCGGATATCGCCTTCACCGGGCAGTCCTTCGCGCAGCGCGTGCAGCCGACGCATTTGCTTTCGTCGACGACGTAATGGATGAGAGGCGCGCAGACCTTCGCCGGACATTTTTTATCGACGATATGGGCGACGTATTCGTCGCGAAAGTATTTCAGTGTGGTCAGAACGGGGTTGGGCGCGGTCTGACCCAGTCCGCAGAGGGAACCGTCCCGGATTTGCTCCGCCAGAGAGGAGAGAAGATCCAGATCCTCCAGCGCGCCTTCGCCCCGGGTGATGCGTTCCAGAATCTCCAGCATTCTTCGGGTGCCTATCCGGCAGAAGGGGCATTTTCCGCAGGACTCCTTCTGCACGAAGGACAGGAAGAAACGCGCCACGTCCACGACGCAGGTGTCCTCGTCCATGACGACCATTCCGCCGGAGCCCATGATCGCCCCCGTGGCGTTGATGGACTCGTAATCCACCGGCGTGTCCAGCAGTTCTTCCGGCACACAGCCTCCTGAGGGCCCGCCGAGCTGAACGGCCTTGAATTTTTTGTCGTTTTCGATACCCCCGGCAATGTCGTAGATGACCTCCCGCAGGGACATGCCCATGGGGACTTCGGCCAGTCCGCCCTTTTTGATCTTGCCGGCCAGGGCGAAGACCTTCGTTCCCTTGCTGCGGCCATGCCCGTAAACGCTGAAAGCGGAGGCTCCGTGGGTCAGAATCCAGGGAACATTGGCCCAGGTTTCGACGTTGTTGATGTTGGTGGGTTTCTTCCAGATCCCGCTGTTGGCCGGAAAAGGCGGCCGTGGACGGGGCATCCCGCGCTGCCCCTCGATGGAGGCGATCAGTGCCGTTTCTTCGCCGCAGACAAACGCTCCGGCGCCCTCCTTGACGTAGATGTCGAAGCTGAAATTTTCGTCCCCCAGAATTTTTTCCCCGAGAAAACCGTGCTCTCGGGCCTGCTTCAGCGCGATGCCGATGTGTTCGATGGCCATGGGGTACTCCGCGCGGCAGTAGATGACGCCATGAGAAGCGCCCACAGCGTAGGCTCCGATCGCCATTCCCTCAATGACGCTGTGGGGATCGCTTTCCAGGACGGAACGGTCCATAAAGGCCCCCGGGTCCCCTTCGTCCGCGTTGCAGACCAGATACTTGTCCGTGCCGTTGGGGTTCTTCGCGTTGGGCAGGTCCCCTTTTGCATCCCGGGCGAAACGCCACTTCATCCCTGTGGGGAATCCCGCGCCGCCGCGTCCTCTCAGGCCGCTGTCCAGCACTTCTTTGATCACGTCGTCCCGCGTCATTTCGCGAACGGCTTTCGTCAGTCCCCGGTAACCGTCCCGGGCGAGGTACTCATGAATGTTTTTGGGATCGATGAGGCCGCTGTTCCGGAGGACGATGCGCACCTGCTTCTCCATGCGCGGATTCTCGGCGGCCCTGCGTCGGCTCTCGTCCTCCACTCCCTCCGTCAGAATCAGGTGGTCCTCCACGATGCGACCTTCATTCAAATGCTCTTCGACGATGCGATGGAGCGTCTTCAGGTCAACTCGTCCGTACGTCCACGTTTTTCCCTCGCGAATGACGCCAATCAGCGGCTCCATATAGCAGCAACCAATGCATCCGACCTTTTTGATCTCCACGTCATCCCGTCCGACAAGAAGTCTTTCCAGTTCCTGCGCCACGGGAAGCGCGCCCGCGGCGATGCCGCAGCTCGCCAGTCCAATCGTTACAGTCATCTTACTGCTCATTTCGAAGGTCCCCCAAAATCTGAATCGCCTTTTCCGGCGTCAGGCGGCCGTGAACATCGTCGTTGACCATCATGACCGGCGCCAGACTGCAGCATCCAAGGCACGCCACGCACTGAAGCGTAAACATCAGATCCTTCGTCGTTTCTCCGTCGTGAATCTCCAGCGTTCGTTCCAGCTGTTCCTGAACCCTGGCGGAACCCTGAACGTGACAGGCCGTTCCCCTGCACAGACGCACGACGTACTTCCCCTGAGGCTGGAAACGGAACATCGCGTAGAACGTGGCGACGCCGAAGAGTTCCGCGGCGGGAATTGAAAGTTCCTTTCCCGCGTATTCCACGGCCTCCCGTGCCACGTACCCCATTTCCTTCTGTATATCCGCCAGCAACGGGATGGCGACTCCCTGTTTCCCCCTGTATAGTTCGACGATCGGCCCCAGCCTTGCGGCAAGTTCCCTTTCCCCGAGGGCCGGCGCGACGGAATCGCCGACGACAGTTGCTGCCATTTCTGAACCAACTCCTTCTTTTGATTTAAAATACTTTATAAATACTGCCAACAATACAATATCATACTATTGAGGATTGCCATCCGTTCTGCATATGATATTATCTGTCAAAAGCGACGGGAAAAAATGGCAGAATGGCGAAAATGACGCGCCCGGACCTGAGTGGATACAAGAAAAATCGGATGGGGGAGGGATTTTAATGAATGAAAAAACGCTTTTATCTCTGGCCTTTGGGTCGGCCTTTCCGGGAGGTGAGCGTGCCGTAGCCTTTTCCGAACTGGAAGGACTCGCGCCGAAATTCAAGGAGGGAGACGCCTGGCTTCGCAAAAACGCCGCCGAGGGACAGGAGGGCTTCGGTTGGATGGAACTGCCGAAGCGCAACGTGGACGACATACAGACGCTGGCGCGATGGCTGGCGACCCGCGAATCCATCGTGCAGGTGGGAATCGGGGGCTCCGCCCTGGGGAACCTGATGCTGCACAACGCGCTTTTGCCTCCGTACTGGAACGAACTCCCGAACGCGAAGCGCAACGCGCCCCGTTTTTTTATGTCCGACAACGTGGATCCTCTGGACAATCGGGCGATCTGGGATCTGATCGATCCGCGAAACACCGCGGTGATCGTCGTCAGCAAATCGGGCAGCACCGCGGAGACGGCGGCGAACTTTCTCTTCTTCTGGGAAAAACTGAGGGACACGCTGGGAGAGGCGGGGGCCCGGGAACGGGTCATCGTCGTGACGGACAAGGAAAAGGGCATTCTGCGTCCCTTTGTGGATGAAACCGGCTGTAAAAGCCTCATCCTTCCGGAGGACGTGGGAGGGCGCTTCTCGGTTCTGTCCTGCGTGGGACTCCTTTCCAGCTGGGCGCTGGGGATAGACTGCAAGGCTCTTTTGGCCGGCGCGGGGGCCATGGATGATTTTCTCGCAAAAACCTCTTCCGTTCCCGCCAATCCCGCCTGGATTCTCGCCGGACTCAACTGGCTGCACACGAAGAAAAACCGGAACGTCAACGTCCTCATGTCCTATTCCGATTCCATGGAGCGTTTCGGAGAGTGGTTCGCGCAGCTTTGGGGGGAGTCCCTGGGCAAGGACGGACAGGGATCCACGCCCGTCCGCGCGCTGGGAACCATCGATCAGCACTCGCAGATTCAGCTTTATTCCTCCGGGCCTGACGACAAATTTTATACGATCCTGACGGTGAAGCAGGGACAAAAGGACATCGCTCTGCCGGCCGCTCCGGAAAAGGCTTTCGAAAAACTTTCTTATCTCTACGGAAAGTCCATGGACGACCTGCGGAATTACGAGGCTTTTGCCACGGCCGCAACCCTGGCGAAGATGTCCCGTCCCGTGGTTACGCTGACGCTTCCCGTTCTCGACGCCTGGCATTTGGGCGGCCTGATCCAGTTCTACGAATACGTGACGGCCATGACGGGGTATCTGATGGAGGTCAACGCCTTCGACCAGCCCGGAGTGGAGCAGGGGAAAAACTACACCTACGGGCTTATGGGGCGAAGCGGTTACGACGCTCAGGCTCAGGAAGTGCAGACCCTTTCCAATAAAATCTCCGAACGCCTGGCCGTGGCCTCGGTCTGATGCCGGCCCCGACCCCTGTACGCAATATTTGTATCGCAGCCCGGACAATTCCCAGTCCGGGCTTTTTATGGCGGACGACGCCATCCTGAAAAGCGAGGGCGGACATGCGCAAAGAATTTAAATATCTCATTCTCCTGTCAATACTTTTCGCCTTTGTCGCCCTTCTGATCGCGGGCCTGAGACTGCCCTGGACAGAGGAGGGGGCAATTTTCGCCGTTTTCGGCGCATCCGCGGGTTTCTGCGCCGCCATCATAATGAGCATGCTGATGGTCTGGAAGATGAACAAAAACAAAAAAAGATAACGCAATTATTATATTATAGGACATTTTGTCATCCGGCATTTGGCATCGCTGCCGTTATTGAAGAAAAAGGAAATTGAAGGAAAAGAAGATTGAAGAAAAAGGGGAGAGCTTCACCTTCTCTCTTAAGGTACAATAGATAAAGAACATTAGATTAAAGAACATTCTGTGGAACACTCAATGGAGGCGGACAGAAATGCAAATTTCGCCGGATATTTTCAGAGAATACGATATACGCGGCGTGGCAGACCGCGATTTGACGGATGAAGTGGTGGAAAACATCGGCAAAAGTTACGGAACATGGCTTTCCGGCAGGGGAGTGACCCGCGTCGCTCTGGGAGGCGACGTTCGTCTTTCCACCGGACGAATCCGTCAGGCGGCCGCCAGGGGAATAACCTCGACGGGCATCGACGTCTGCGACGTCGGAGTTGTGACGACGCCCATGCTGTACTGGAGTCTCTATCACCTGAACCTGAACGGAGGCGTCATGGTCACGGGCAGTCACAACCCTTCGAACATGAACGGTCTGAAACTCGCCTTCGAAAAAATGACGCTGTGGGGAGACGACATTCAGGAAATTCGCCGAATCGCCCAAAAAGGACAGTTTACGGCAGGATCCAAGCCTGGAAAAATAGAATATGAAGACATCACCGACGCGTATATTGCGATGCTGCTCTCCAAAATCACCCTGGGCAAACGCCGGCTGAAGGTCGTCTGCGACAGCGGCAACGGAACGGCGGGCCCGCTGATATGCCGACTGATCAGCGGGCTGGGGTGCGAGTGCGTTTCGCTTTACGGCGTTCCGGACGGACATTTCCCCAATCACCATCCCGACCCTCAGAAACGGGAAAACCTGATCGACCTGGTAGCGAAGGTTCGGGAGATAAAAGCGGACGCAGGATTTGCCTTCGACGGCGACGCCGACCGGATCGGCGTTGTGGACGAAAGGGGAGAGGTGGTCTTTGGAGATCGACTGATGGCGCTTTACTGGGCCGAGATCCTGAAAAAGCACCCCGGCGCGGAGGCCATTGTGGAGCCCAAATGCTCCATGGCGCTTCCGGAGGAAATCGAGCGCCTGGGCGGCAAAGTTCTTTACTGGAAGTCGGGGCATTCCGTCATCAAGGCGAAAATGAAAGAAATTTCCGCGCTTTTCGCGGGAGAATTCTCCGGACACATGTTTTTTGCCGACGAGTACTACGGATTCGACGATTCTTTCTATGCCGCGGGACGGCTGCTGCGAATTCTTTCTCATACGGACAGAACGCTCTCCCAGCTTATGGAACCGATTCCCCTTTATCCCGCAACGGAAGAGGCCCGTATCGCCTGTCCGGACGACCGGAAATTCGATTTGATCGATCGGATTCGCGAGAAGGCTCTGGAGGAGTATAAGGGACTTTCTCTTGATGGCGTGCGCATCCTCTACCCCAACGGATGGGGGCTCATCCGGGCCTCCAATACACAGCCCGTCATCACCGCGCGCTGCGAGGGCAAAAATGAAGAGGCCCTCCGGTTCATCATGGAAGACGTTAAAAAACGCATTCTTGCGGAGGGATTGCCCGATTTTGAATGGACCTTTTGAAAACAGGAAGTCCAATCCAGAAAAAGACATCCTGATACAGATCAATATCTGCAACAATGACTGTTAACTACGACAATATTCTGTTCCCCAACGATTTTGAAACGCTGCCGGTGGATTTTTCACGTTTTTCCACCGGACTGTCCCGTTTGGAACTGGAGATCGGGTTTGGAAACGGAGAATATACGGTGCGCCACGCGGCCGCCCATCCGGAGATGTTGCTTGTCGGAATCGAGGTTTCGCCCGCCTGCATCGCCCGATGCGTCCGGAGAATCGGTCTTTTGCCCAACGTGAAAATCATTCGCACCGACGCGCGATTCATGATGAAGGAACTTTTCCCGGACGAATCCCTGAACCGGGTCTGCATGAATTTCCCCTGTCCCTGGCCCCGGAAACGGCACGCTTCGCGCCGGGTTACGGCAGGGGGCTTCGTGGACGACATCGCCGCCGTGCTGAAAATCGGCGGGGTTTTCGAGATGGTCACAGATGAAGAGTGGTACGCCAGGGAAGTCCGGAAGATTTTCGGGGAACACGAGGCGCTCTCCGCGGCGGACTGCGAGCTTCTGAGCGCGCCTCGGCCCGTCACGACGAAGTACGAGCGGAAATGGCTGGAGATGGGCAAAAATATTTTCAGACTGAACATCGTCAAAGAAAAAAACTTTACCGTCAAAAGAAGGACGTGGGGGTTTAAAAAGGGAGAGAGCGACGTGATGCACGTAAAAACGGGGAGTCCTCTGCCCGAAGATCTGCCGGAAAAACTGTCCGGCGTTTCCGGCGCTCAGGGAGAAGCCCGTTGGGTATTCAAAAAACTTTTTCACGGGGCGAGGGCGGAGCCCATTCACTGGCTCGTCGAGACGATCTCCAGTGACGCCGGCTTCGAGCAGCGTTATTACCTGCTGGTGAGCGCCCGGGGCAACGACGTTCTGGTGAGACCGGACGGAACGTCGAACGTCTACCTGACCCCGGCGGTTCGCTGTTCCATCGAAGATCTCGGCCGTCGCCTGAGGTGATGAACTGAAATGAAGGCAGTACGATGACGACAGTACAATGAAGGAAGTGCGTCCTACCTCAGGCCGGGTTCTTCTGGCGCTGTTCAGCATTTTGGGGTCCATCAGATGGGAAGGGGCTGACGAGCCCTCCGATTTCCCCCCGGGGAACTGTCTGGAGGGTCGGTCTTTTCTTGATCTTTTCGCGGGGACGGGGCAGGTGGGGCTGGAAGCTCTGAAACGGGGAGTCTCTTCCCTTGTTTCGGTGGAAGTTCTGAAAAATCGCGCTTCGGAGATTGAACGGGCGCTTTCGCGCAGGCGGGCGGAGGACACGATCGTCCTGTCTCTGGAGTTTCGGCGGGCTCTGGCCTGGCTGGTCCGGCGGGGACGCGCCTTTGATATCGTCTTTGCCGATCCGCCTTATGGCGAAGGATGGGGCAGGTCTCTCTTGCGCGAAAAAGATTTGAGTCGTGTTTTGAAACAGGGAGGGATTTTGATAGTGGAGCATTCGTCCAGGGAAAAGCTTTTCGTGCCTTCAGAAGAATGGACCGTGACGGACAGCCGCGTCTACGGGGAAACCACTCTGACGTTTCTCAGACAGAACGGCGCTTTTTCGATGAAACCGGAGCCCGCTCAACTGGAGGTGCTGTCGTGAACTCTCTCGCCCGGGCCGTCTACCCCGGCTCCTTCGACCCCATCACCAACGGCCATGTCTACATCGCGGAACGCGCCGCCGCCATTTTCGGCGACCTGACGGTGAGCGTCCTCGTCAACCCTCAGAAACATTCCACTTTCGATATGGAAGAACGCTGTGACATGGCCAGAGAGGCGCTCGCCCATCTGCCCGGCGTCAGGGTGGACGCCTTCACGGGGCTTCTGGTCGACTACATGCACCAGCGGGACGCCAAGGTGATCATACGGGGCCTGCGGGCCATGTCCGACTTCGAGTTCGAGTTTCAAACGGCCCTGATGAATCGTCAGCTCGCGCCGGAGATCGAGACGCTCTTTATCGTCACCGACGCGCGATATTCCTATCTGTCCAGCAGCGCCGTACGCGATATTTTTCAGTTTGGAGGGTCGATCAGCGACATGGTGCCGCCGGGCGTTTTCCGTCGGCTGCGGGAACGTTTCCCCGCCAAAAATTCGTGACCTCCGTTTTTCACCGGCTTCATTTTCATAGGCTTCACCGGGATTTCTATCTTCGGGGAGCTCTGCCTCTGGCCCGGGATCTCCTGGGAAAAACTCTGGTTCACATCACAGACGGCGCGGAGACCGGAGGGCTCATCGTAGAAACCGAAGCCTACACAGGCCGAAAAGACGCCGCCTGTCATTCTTACGGAAAAAAAGGCCCCTCGGCCGGACATCGCACCAACGTCATGTTTGGTCCGGGGGGTTACGCTTATGTGTATCTCATCTACGGAATGTACAATTGCTTCAACGTCGTCGCCAACGAAGAGGGAGAACCCGAAGCCGTCCTGATTCGCGCTCTGGAACCCCGTATGGGAATTTCCCTTCAACAGGAGCGCCGCGGAACACAAAAGCTCGAAAACCTCTGCAGCGGACCTGGGAAACTTTGCATGGCCCTCGACATCACCAGAAAACATTACGGAGCGGATCTCTGCGGCAGCGGCCTCTTTATAGCCGAAGGCGAAACAATCCCGGAAAACCGCGTTCTGGCCACGCCTCGAATCAACGTGGACTACGCCGGAGAAGCCGCCGGATTGCCCTATCGTTTTATCGTGAAAGACAGCAAATTTCTTTCGGTTCGGATTCAATAAAAGTTCATACCAAAAAATTCACAAAAAAAATTCATATCAATTCAATCGGCTCATAAAATTTCAATATTATGTTACATAAGATACATTATAGGACATACATAAAAACTCCCGGAAAAATCCGGAAGAATATAAAATCCTCAGGTCCGGGGATATTCCAATGGCCTTGTTTTTAATTCGGCCTTGTTTTTAATTCGGCCTTGTTTTTAATTCGGCCTTGTTTTTAATTCGGCCTTGTTTTTAATTCGGCTTTGTTTTTAATTCGGCCTTGTTTTAATTCGGACAGGAGGGACAGCGCATTGTCGCGGGTGATTTTCTTCAGAGTTGTTTCTCGAATTCCCGACGCTTCAAAGGCTTTTTTGTAGCGCGTGGAGTCCAGTATCGGATAATCCGTACCCATCAGAAATTTATCTTCAAGCCCGGCTGTTTCCAGCGTCTTCAGGACGGCGGGTTCATAGAGCCAGGGCAGAGCCGCGAGATCGTAATACGCGTTGGAAAGGCGAAGTTTCATCTCCGGCATCAGTTCGTAGAGCCAGAGACCGCCGCCCAGGTGCGCGAAAATTGTCCTGACCTCCGGATGATGCATACAGAAAAGAGCCGCTTCACGGGGCCCCACGTTGCCCTTGCCCACGTAGGAGTGCCCCACGGGTTCCGCCGAGTGCCACTGGACGCACAGGTTCACCTCGTGCAGAACACCTGCCAGGCGCCAGGTCTGAGACTCGTCGGTGATATCGATCCCCTGCCCTTCCGGGAAGAGCTCCCCTGCCCCGATCAGACCCGCCTCCGCACATCGCAGAATTTCCCTGTCAAAGCCCCTCGCCAGCGGTGGAACAAGGCACATGCCGTCCAGTTTATCGGGATAACGCCTCACGCAGTCGATGATATAGTCGTTACAGAGCCGGCACAGGCCCATATCCTGAAAGGCAAACCCCCCCGCCACCGCCCGTTCCACGCCGTCTTTTTCCATGCGGGACAGAAGGTCGTCCACCGTCGCCCATTTATGCACGCGATTGTGCGTCAGGGCGTTGAAATAAGGTTCCCGTTCCGAAATTTTTTCGGCATCCCGGATGACCTCCGGCGGGTACAGGTGAATATGAAAATCGATATGATTCACGAACATCTCTCCAGTTCTGCAAAAAATAACCAGTTCTGAAAAATAACCAGCTTCTTTGCAGAAAATTATACAGGAGATGTTTATTTGCTGATTATGCGCCGGTTGTTTTCCTGTAATGTCCTATAATATTTAAAATCAAACAATGATACGCCGGAAAAACCCTGAAATTCCGGCCTGGGCGCGAGACGTAAAAAGAAAGAAATCGTCAGGCTTATTGTAATTTTAAAGAGATGGGGGTATAGTTTTCCCCGTTTTGGAGTGTTCCAGCGGTATTTTCATAACGTGAACTGCAAACGGACGATTCTGACAGCGAAGGCGGGTGCGGAATGTCGCTTCTGGTAACGGGAGGAGCCGGCTTTATCGGCAGTAATTTAATACATTTGCTGCTTTCCCGGGAATATGAAGTCATCAATTTGGATAAACTGACCTACGCGGGGAATCCCAATTCTCTGAGCGACGTGGCTGCCCATCCCCGCTACCATTTTATTCACGGGGACATCTGCGACGGGGCGCTCCTGGATCGCATCTTCACGGAGCACGCCCCCCGGGCCGTTTTGAACCTGGCGGCGGAGTCCCACGTGGACCGATCCATCGACGCGCCCGGCGACTTCATTCAAACCAACGTGGTGGGCACTTTCTGTCTGCTGAACGCGGCGCGGGGGCATTACGAGCGTCTGTCTCCCGAGGAAAAGCGCGATTTTCGTTTCCTGCAGGTCTCCACGGACGAGATTTTCGGCTCTCTGGGCGAAAGCGGCGCGTTCTCCGAAACCACGCCCTGCCGCCCGAACTCGCCCTACTCCGCTTCGAAGGCCGCGGCTGACCACCTGGTGCGGGCCTGGGGCCATACCTACGGGCTTCCCGTTCTGACCACCAACTGCTCGAACAACTACGGCCCTTTTCAGTTTCCGGAAAAGCTCATTCCCCACATGATTCTTTCGGCGCTGAAGAACCATCCCCTCCCCGTCTATGGAGACGGCAAAAACGTCCGCGACTGGCTTTACGTTGCGGACCACTGCTCGGCGCTCCTGACCGTTCTGGAGCGGGGCGTTCCGGGCGAGTGCTACAACATCGGAGGGAACTGCGAGCGAACCAACCTGGAAATCGTGGAGTTTATCTGCCGCGCCCTGGATACCCTGCGGCCTCGGGACGACGGAAAATCCTGCCGTGAACAAGTCACCTTCGTCCAGGACCGTCCGGGACACGACCGCCGTTACGCCATCGATTCGTCAAAAATCAGAAACGAGCTTGGCTGGCGTCCCGAGTGGGACTTCCACCGGGGTATGCAGCATACAATAGAATGGTATCTTCGCAACGGCCCCTGGATCGACGCCATTTTAAGCGGTTCCTACCGCCTGGAGCGGCGGGGAACGGGAGAACCGCAGGGAGGAACGCGCCGTGATTCGTAAGGGAATCATTCTGGCGGGCGGCAGAGGCACGCGCCTTTATCCTCTGACTCTGGCCGTCAGCAAGCAGCTTTTACCGGTCTACGACAAGCCCATGATCTACTATCCCCTCACGAGCTTCATGCTGGGGGGCCTTCGGGATATCCTGCTGATCTCCACGCCTCAGGACGTCGAGCAATACCGGCGCCTGCTGGGAGACGGCGCCCAGTGGGGCATTCATCTGACCTACGCCGTTCAGCCCGAGCCGGGCGGCCTGCCTCAGGCCTTCACGCTGGGAGAGGCGTTTCTCGCGGGAGAAGGAGGCGCTCTGATTCTCGGAGACAACATCTTCTATGGCGCGTATCTGACCGGAACGCTGCAAAAAGCCGCCCGACGGGAGCAGGGAGCCACGGTATTCGCCTACCGGGTTCGAGACCCGAAGCGCTACGGCGTCGTGGAGTTCGACTCGGAGGGCAAAGTTCTCAGCCTGGAGGAAAAGCCGGAAAATCCCCGATCTCATTTCGCCGTGGTGGGTCTTTACTTCTTCGACGAAACAGTGGTGGATAAAACGCGCAGCCTGAAGCCCTCCAGCCGGGGAGAACTGGAAATTATCGACCTGATTCGCCGGTATTTCGAAGAAGGCCGGCTGAACGTGGAGGTTTTTGGCCGGGGCTTCGCCTGGCTGGACACCGGAACCCACGAAGCCCTTTCGGAGGCGGGAACCTTCATCGAGGTGGTTCAGAAACGTCAGGGGCTGATGGTCGCCTGCCCCGAGGAAATCGCCTGGCGGCAGGGCTGGATCGGCGCGGACGACATGGCAAAATGCGCGGCCCGTCTGGCCGGCACCGATTACGCGGAGTATCTGCAAAGCCTGCTGGAAACCCGAAGGTAACGCAATTGACAGAGATGAGAAACGACAGGAGGAACCCATGATCCCCTTCAACAAACCCTGGCTGACAGGCCGGGAAAGTATCTATATTGAGGAAGTTCTGAAAAAAGGCGGATTTGCCGGAAATGGGGCTTTTTCAAAAAAATGCGCGGCCTGGCTGGAGGAACGTCTGGGATGCGCCAAAGCCATTCTCGTTCCCTCCGGGACCTCGGCCCTGGAGATGATGATGATTCTGGCGAACATCGGGCCCGGCGACGAGGTCGTCCTCCCCTCCTTCACCTTCAGCTCCACGGCCAACGCGGTAGTCCTGCGGGGCGCGACGCCCGTTTTCGCGGATATTCGGCCGGACACGATGAACATCGATGAAACGCAGATCGAGGCGGCGATTACACCCCGGACAAAGGCGATATGTCCCGTCTTCTACGCGGGAGTGGCCTGTGATATGGAGACCATCGACACACTGGCGAAGCGTCACGGCCTCCTGGTGCTGCCCGACGCCGCTCAGGCCCTGGGGTCCGTCTGTCGCGGCCGGTCGCTCTGCTCTTATGGAGAAATGGCGACCCTCAGCTTCCACGAGACAAAGAACATCCACTGCGGTGAGGGCGGCGCTTTGCTCGTCAATGACCCCGTCTTCGCGGAGCGCGCGGAGATTGTCATGGAAAAGGGAACCGACCGCAGCAAATTCTTCCGGGGCGAGGTCGACAAATACTCCTGGGTGGACATCGGCTCCTCTTTTTTAATGAACGAGATCACGGCGGCTTTTTTGTACGCTCAGCTGGAACAGGCAGATGAAATCATCAAACGCCGGCAGGCCCTCTGGGAGAGCTACTACCGGGAACTGGAGCCTCTGGAGCGGCAGGGAAAACTTCGCCGTCCGGCGCGGGTGGAAGGCTGCGTTCACAACGCCCATATTTTCTGGATCCTCCTCGAAAACCCTGAAACCCGCGACCGACTGATTTACGCCCTGAAAAGCAGGGGGATCAGCGCCGTTTTTCACTACATCCCCCTCCACGACGCGCCCATGGGAACGCGTTTCACGACACGGTCTCTGCCCGTGGTGAAAGACTGCGCCGCCAGGCTTTTGCGTCTGCCTCTGTTCTATGAGCTCACCGACGAAGACGTCGCGCTGGTCACAGGAACGCTGAAAGAGCTTCTGTCGTGAGATACGGCGTAAAATTCCAAAGGATGCCTCGACCATGAAGGAACCCGTGACAATCTCTGTCGTCTCTCCCGTTTATAAGGCGGTGGGCTGCGTGGAAGAGCTATATCGCCGGATTCGTCAGGCTCTGGAAAGCATCGAGCCGAAACTGTCTTACGAAATCGTCCTTGTGGAGGACGACGGGCGGGATGGTTCCTGGGAAAAAATGGTCGAGCTGGCCTCCCGGGATCCCCGCCTCAGGGTCGCGCGTCTGAGCCGCAACTTCGGACAGCATCCCGCGATAACGGCTGGGCTGTCGCTGACCGAGGGAGAGTGGGTCGTCGTCATGGACTGCGACCTTCAGGACCCTCCCGAGGATATCCCGCGCCTGTACGCGAAGGCGCTGGAGGGTTACGATATCGTCGCCGCCCGGCGGGGCAAACGGAAGGATCCTTTTTGGAAGCGCTTCACTTCCCGCCTTTTTCTGCTTTTTTTCAACTGGCTGTCGGGCATGTCCAACGACCCGGAGATCGCGAATTTTCGCATCGTTTCCCGTCTCGTCGCCGACGCCTACCTGAACATGAAGGAAATCACGCCCTCTTTCGGCGCGCACCTGGAATGGCTGGGATTCAGCGTCGGTTATATCGATATTCATCATCAGCCGCGCTACAGCGGGAAAAGCTCCTATTCTTTCCGAAAACTGCTGCGACTGGCCGCGAACAACATCGTGGCCTACTCGAACAAACCCCTTTATATTTCCATCTCGGTGGGTTTTTTCATGTCCTTTTTTTCCACCCTCTACGCGCTTTATCTCGTATTGAAAAAGTATTGGGTGGGCGTCACGATCGATGGCTGGACCAGTTTGATGGTTTCCATCTGGTTTCTGGGGGGAATGGTGATCGCCAATCTGGGGATTATCGGTCTCTACCTGGGAAAGGTCTACAGTGAAACGAAAGGCCGGCCGCAATATGTGATCGCCCGCTCCGTCAACTGCGATGAAAAGAAGTGAGAGGGCTATGCGGAAAGTTCTCCTTCGATCATTTGGAGAAACAGCGCGCAGGAAAGAAGATCCGCGCAGCCGCCGGGGCTCAGTCTTTTCGCCACCAGAGCCTTTTCCATGTCCCTGATCCGCGCCCGCCCTTCCTCCGTCCAGACGCTTCCCGCGGCGAGGACCTCCCGGGCCAGGCTGCGTACCTCTCCCACCGCCTCAATTCCGCCCCGGGAAACGAGGTTGCTGTCCGCGTTGTCCGCCATGATGCCCATCAAAACGTGAACCTGCCGCATCTGAAGAGAAATCGGTGCGCCCCGCTCTGAAACATTTTGAGCTTCCAGAGTTTTCAGTTCTTCCAGAGCCGTCAGAGCGGTCGGAAATCCCCTCTCCGCCTCCCCTCTCGCCCCGTCGATGCGGTGGAGGATGTAGGCCAGCTCTCCCGCCGTGCAGCTCGCCAGTCCCCGGTCGGCGTTTCCCTGTTCGAAGGTTTTCAGCTCTCGCTCGACGATCCCCTGGACGAACAGAGACGCGGTTTCCGCCACGGGGACGGGGTTCGGAGTTTGTTGCAGCGCCTGCAGCCGTCCCACCGCGGCGCACAGCAAGCCCAGAAGAAAGATGGCGCCCTTGTGGGTGTTGATGCCTCCTGTGGCGTGGTACATGGCTTTCTCGCCCTGTTTGCCCGCCTCTTTCAGGCGGGGCAGGACGTCGGGAGGAGGCCAGTGGCTCAGGTCATGCCCGATGGAGGTGCAGGCAATAAAACAGGGCAGCAGCGCCACTCCACTGTCGATAAAGGTTTTGTAATCCATATCGCTGTGAGAGCCGCTGTCCAAAGGCGTCACCAGTCCAGGCTTCGGATAGAGGGCAGCTTCGTAAAAAAGGCTTTTTTGCGCAATTTGCGCCACATCAAAGATGAACATCATCAAAAAAAATACGCATCAGATTTCGTTTTGCCAGGCTTTCAGCAGCGCCTCCGCGCGGCACAGCAATTCTTCCAGAGAATGGGTTCCCGCTCTGGAGCATATCCGGGCCGCCTTCCCGCAGCAGAAACAGCGTCGGGGCGGCAGGTCGAGAGCGTTTCTGTCCATGACGTTCCCTTGGGCGTCCATCACGTCCAAGTCCAAAAGACGCCCTATCGGATGGCTTTCTTCCAGCAAAACCGCATAACGTTTCAATTCGGAAGCGGACATCTCCGTGACGAAATGAGACTCCGCTCCCGCAGGGCTTTCCCGCCTCTCGAAGAAACGCGTCCGGTCTCCCAGGTCTGTTTTTAGAAAATTTGTTACTCTGTGATGAGCTTCGTTCCAGAGCGGCAGATTTTTCTCAGGCCCCGGAACGTTCATGACCAGCGTCAAAAGCGCCCCCTGGCCGCAAAGCTCACGCCGCCGCAGCCAGCGCGCCTCCCGCCCGTCGAGGATGGCCTGCAAACCGGAATCGGTCACTTCAGCTCGGCGATAACGTCGATCTCCACCAGAATTCCCCCGAGAAGAGCGCTGCCCACGGTGGTCCGCACAGGATAGGGAGGATTGAAGAAACTGCTGTAAACTTTGTTGAACGCCTCGAAATCGGCCAGGTTCGCCAGGTGGACCGTGCTTTTCACCACGTCGTCCATTGAACCGCCGCCGGCTTCAATGATATTTTTCAGGTTGGTCATGACCTGACGGGTCTGTTCCTCGATGCCGGAGGGCGTCGTTCCGGTCTGAGGGTTGCGGGGTCCCTGTCCCGACACGTATATGCGGTTTCCAACGGTCAGCCCCTGAGAATAAGGCCCCAACGGATCGGGAGATTTATTCGTTTTGATTTCTTTTTTTGCCAAGATCGTCCACCTCCTGAACTTTTACACAACAGGTTCCATTGTACAACCTTATCTGTATCTTATAACACTCCTGTTGCACATATACCCGTTGTTTACGCTTTTGCCGCAGAAATTTTATCAGGGCTCTATTCTGTATTCGCCCGGCCGGATTCCGGCGTCGACGGGCAGATCACTCCATTCCATGGCGTCCCGGGCGTTGAGATCCCATACCACCTCACCGGCCCGAAGGGTCAGCTCGCACTCCAGCCGTTCTTCACCCGCAAGTCGTCCGCCGGAGGTGTCCCTGAAACCAAATTTTCCCCTGCGAAGATTCCAGACCGCCACGTCCGCCTCCGCTCCCGGCTGCAGCGTCCCCAGTTCGGGATGTCCGATCATACCCGCCGGGATGTGAGTGGAGCGCGCGATGACCTCGCCCAGGGTCATTCCCATTGCCAGACATTTGGACAGGGTCGTGGCCATATCCATCATCGCGCCGTTCATACTCTGGACATGCAGATCCGAGGAGATGGAATCGGGATAAAACCCCTGCTCAATGGCGGGAATGGCGTTGCGGAACAGAAAACTGCCGCCCCCGTGCCCCAGATCGAACCGGACGCCCCGCTCCCTCGCTTCCCAGAGATAAGGAAAAACACTGCCTCTGGCGTCCGCCGTGGGAACAGGACCCCGAAAACAGTGGGTGCTGATGTCGCCGGGGCGCAATTTTTTCGTCACGAGCTGCCAGTAAGGGCGCTCCTTCAGAAAATATCCAAAATCGACCATCACCGGCAGTTTCGCCATGTTCCCGGCGTCCAGCGCGCGGTCCACGGAAGCCCAGTCACGACCCCAATAATGGGCGGTCTTGATCGCCACTGCGATGTCGCGGTGCTTCTCCGCCGTTTGGGCCGCCATTTCAGGCTGGAAATCCGGGGCGTGCTGCTCGATCAGGTCGCTGATCATGCCGTAACTGGCGATATTGATCATGGCAAAGGTTCGGGTTTTCGATCGATCCAGCACAGAAACGCGGAAGAGGTCGAAGTTGCGCCACCCGGCGCTGCCCGCGTCCACCATGGTCGTCACTCCGGAACGAAAGCTGAAATGATCCGGATATACGCTGTACTCTCCTGCCCAGGCGCAGGGATTTCCTCCCGTGGCGAACAGATGGGTGTGGATGTCCACAAGGCCTGGCGTTACGATGAGATCTCTGACATTCAGAGTTTTCCCCTCTTCAGGTAAAAGAGACAGCCCCTTGCCGATCTCCGAGACGCGTCCGTCCGAAATCAGCAGGTCGGCCTGACGGTCGAGCTTTCTGCCGGGGTCAAGGATCCGTCCCCCCTTCAGGAGGATTTTTCCGTCCTTTCGATACTCCTTCTCTTGTCCTTTCTCACTTCTCTCCCGGTCGTGCACATTCCTGCTCATGCTCTCACTCACACTTTCTTCTTCAAATTTCCATTAATTTCCTTTTTCCAGATTCTATTTTCAGCCTGTGTCACCCTGCATAATATATGAAAATTTAAAAATACTTATATATTACATTATCAAAGGACAGTAATTGAAAGTCAAGTTACCGCTTATTTTGCTTATTTTGATAAGTATTCAAAGAATCCTCCGTTGTTTCAAATTTACCTGGAGTGAAATGA
>JAISUO010000053.1 GCA_031272035.1 Synergistaceae bacterium | reverse complement strand
CTTTTTCCGGCGATCCTTTTCTTTTCGCTGTTGGTCTTCCATTGGTCGATTTTTATTATAAAACGGTGGTTAATTGAAAGTCAACGGTAGATAACAATGAAGGAATGAAAATCAGTATTAGCAAAGTGTTATGACTGAAAATCCATTAAGGGGAAGGGGTTGTTTTTTGGGTGTTATGGAATGGATGATTCCATATCCGTTATCGGGAAGCCATCTTTCCATGAATCGATCGGCCTCTCTCCAAATGTAAACCGATGTATCATGG
Organism: Synergistaceae bacterium; assembly: GCA_031272035.1. Taxonomy (NCBI): domain Bacteria; kingdom Thermotogati; phylum Synergistota; class Synergistia; order Synergistales; family Synergistaceae; species Synergistaceae bacterium. The sequence continues at coordinate 16,806 of JAISUO010000053.1, read as the reverse complement.
TTTGCCCGCTTTTGTCTTTCTTTCATCATCTTGGCGACGGTTTCCTCACTATGAAAAGCGCGAAGCAACTCTTCGATAGTTACGGTTTCAACGTCAGGATCGCGGGGAGCGATTGGCTGCACAGACATCGGTGAATCCTTGAGCAGTGCGTTGATGTGCACGTATTTTGGATTGCGGCTTATATTTATTTCTGAAATAAGGCTGTTTTCGTCAATTGCAATGAACCCCAGAGCAAGCAGATTGTCAGGAGTTCTGTAAGCCAGCTTCATGCAATAATTACCGGTGAAAACCTTCGGCAACGCATCCCGGTTGTTAACCAGCGACGCAGTTGGCACGATTTTGAAAAAATATGGAACTTTCTCCGGCTGTCGGGCGTTTACCTCTGCCCATCTTTGGGCAATGGCATTTTTGCCTGCGCTTGTAATACCGGACAAATCAGAATAATAAAGACAATCATTCGTCAGCAAGGGCAGCAATTCTTCAACGCTTCCTTCCACGAACGCGTTTCCCAATACTTGAAGCAGTTCTCTCTCAGTCTTCATGTCGGTGTCCTCTAAAATCCCAGGATTTTGATGTGAGTACATTGCTCACTCAAATTTTCAAACCAGGCAAGGAAATTGTCGTACAGGTGACGCTCAATATCTGGCTGTTGCAAAACTCTCGGAGTGTAACCCACGAATTCCCACAGGAGGGCCTCGTTTTCAACAGTATGTCGAGCGTAATCTACGCCGCACATTTTTTCAAACATTTCGTCGAACGCGGGGAACTCAAAGATGTTTCTCCATGCATCAAGTATCTTACGAAATGTATCGACAGGGACGGTCGTCGTCGCGATGATTGACTTTATGATTTGTCCCGTCACGTTTGGGAGTTCGACTTTATGAAATGCCCTTACTTTCCCTTCCTCGGACGCTCTGTCAATGAGAGAGAATTTCGCTTTGCTTGTGTCATTGAAGTGCAATTCAAGGCGAGTCCCGCCGAAATCGACGCAGAATGGCGCGTCGAACCCCGTGCTTCTCAACCGCCATTCATTCCAGGCTTCCGCGTCCTCTTCTCCTTCATTTTCGCAAAATGTATATGCGGTTGTTCCCGTCCCGGTGTTCTTCTTTCCAATGAGCATTTCTTTCAATTTGCGGACATATTTTTTGAACGCGGTCCCGGAGGTCACTTCGTCCGCCTGCCAATCTTCGTAAATGAACCGCATTGCGTTTCTCGCATTTTCACCATCGGTTTTGCCGCGTTCGATCCACATTGTATCCGTCTTGTCGCGGTTCGATTCTCTGTAGGGATTATTATCTTCCGCAAGCGTTTCGACCCCAGCGATGCGTCCTTCTTCATCTGTTGTAAAAAAGATTGCTGGCTCCGCCAACAGTCATTATGCTCGCAATTCGTTTCCCGACCAGGAATGCCAGTCGAAAGTATTGTCCTTGAAAATGTTGTTTCCGCCTATTTTTATCATTCCAACCATGCCCCTGCATTCGCGAAAAGCTCAACTGAGTTCACCAATGGCGGTCCAGCCCAGCTGATTATTTGATTCGTGTACCTCTTGCGCCTCACTTCGAACAGTATATTACTTCGTCTTAAGGAAATCATGGAAAAAAAGTTGCGAGGTTCCTCTTGCTCTTTACGGCTTGCATGTCGGGCACGGTTTGAAGCCTTCCTCAACAGCCTTTTCCCGGCTCTCTATTGGGACGCGGTTTTTCGCGCTCATCGTCCTCGCTCCGTCGCACATTGGACTTGCGGTTGAAGTTATATTGGGTGTAAAATAAATATGTCGGATGAAGACTATTTGTCCATCCGGCAGGTGTCGTGAATGTATAATGCGGGAAGAAGCCATATCAACACCATTCGATTTGAAACATTCAAGATGGGGCCTTACGAGGATCCAGACGATGTAATCCTTTCCAGAGAAGCTATTTTTGTAAAGACGTTCATTGACAATAGAACAATATTGGAAATCGTGAACGAATATGAAGCCCATTTTTTTACTGTAAAAAAGAAGCCAAACCTGAGATACGGATATCAGTTTGTGAAAGAATTGTATAGATATTGCGTAGACGTAAATTTCCACAGCGACATTGGTCTCCTTATTTGTGGCGGTTGCCTTGAAGAAGGCTGCTGGCCGATGTATTGTTCCATGAAAGAAACCGAGAACACGGTAGTGTGGAGCGATTTTTGCAATCCCCACCTGAGCGGCGAATTTGGAGGCAAGCCTGATGTCGATTACAGCCGTCTGGGACCGTTTGAGTTCGAGAAAGATCAGTTTTGGAGTGAAGTCGAAAAATTAAGGGAAAGCGCGGAAGAAGATAGAATCGTGGCTCAAAAATGCCACGAAAAATGGTTGGCTGAAATGGCAGAAGTTACAGAAACTCAAAAAGCCGCCGCACAAAGTTTTTCCGGGAACTCCTGTTAGCTTTGACGGCATATACCGGTTCATTAGCTTGTCACACGGAGGAGGTCCAATGAATACCATTCGATTTGAAACATTCAAAATGGGGCCCTTTGAAGGATTCCCGGTTCTTCATCATGAGGCGACTTTCGTTCGGACGCTAATCGACGGTTTCCCTTTGGTGGAAATCGTCGAGGATTATGAGCGTTCTCATCTGCTGCGTAAGCTGACGGGCAATTACGAATATCGGTATGTCAATGACTATTACAGTGATTTACGGGACAAAAAATATGGAAGCGTCCAAGAGATCGGCCTTCTCATGTGCGCCGGATGTCTGTGTTTAGAGTGCTCGCCGATGTATTGCACGATGGCTGTGACAGCCAGGACAGTAATATGGCGTGATTTTTACAATCCCAATCTGAATGGCGATTTGCTTGAAGCGGATGTGGATTACAGCGAACTGGGGCCTTTCGAGTTCGATAAAAGAGCATTTTACAAAGAAGCCGCCGTATTGGAAGAGCTCGCGAAGGATTATAAGAGCCATTACGGGCGGCTGCTTTGGAAGCGTGATCCCGATTTATGTTGAGGCGTTGCGACGCATCTTTGACCGCTCACGCTCCTTGTTTTTTCACTAGGCGCAAAAGAGCGCTGCCGTTTTTGTCTCTCACGGTCACTCTTTCGCCGTCGATGTCGATGGAATCATAAACCATCGGCAAAACCTGGCTTCCGTCAGGCAGGAGCAAGCCGCGCAAGCGACGGTCCTTTTCTCCTGACTCCACCACCAGAAAATCCGAGCCGAGTCCGTGGATTTCATCATACATCGCAGGCACGATGACATTTTTATCGAAGTCCATGACGCCTTGTTTGCCCGATTCCTGAAAGATGAACCGCCGTTCTTTGATGTTGATTCCATTGAACGGGACGTCATATTCGCAGGGCAGAACGATCGCGCCGTTTTTATCGATGAGCCCGTGTCGGTCGGGTTTGTCGATCTCCCGGATGACCACTTCGTAATAATCCCCGCGTTCCCAGATGAAGGTATATTCCGACGGGAATAACGCGCTGCCTTTCCGGTCGATGATCTGCGCTCTAGTCACATCGATATGACGCCGGGGCCCCGTACCTCTCTTTGTGTCCCAATACTCCACTCTGAACAATCCGCCGTCGAGAAAATCCACATCGACGAATTGCGGATCGAAGATCACCCTGTTGTCAGGGATGCTGTAGACGCCCATGATCGGGTCATCTCTGGTGTCCGGTTCATCGTTTGAAATCCATTTTTTGTAGTTGTAGTATTGGAAACACCCGTCGCTGGAAAGATCGTTGCCCAGGTCGTGGAACATCGGCTCGACCACCCATTTGCCGGAACGGTCAATGATGCCCCACTTGCCTTCCGCCCATCCGCCGAAATGAGCGCCGAAATAGTCACGGCAAACTTCGTCCTCTCCATTTCCAGGAATCCAAAATCTTCTCACCTCGTCGAAAACGCAGGGCACAACTTCGCGGCCCATGCCGTCGATCATTCCCCACAGCTCTTCCTCGGTCCAGAACGCGCCGGAGCGATACTCGTTGTCCCATTTTTCGTCAATGGTCCACTCACCCTTGCACACTTCAGCCAGACCGTCCTGAAAATCCATCGCGTAGATGTAACGCGGAGAAACGATTTCCACTCCCTGTTCATCGACGAAACCCCAAAATCCGGCGTATGCCTCGCTGTCGGACTGATACGCCAGGTCGGGCTTCTCCATAGTGGAAACCCGCATCATGCTCTCGCTGTATGCGCTAAGAATTTTGTATTCTCCTCCGGTTTTCGCGCCGTCCGGTTTTTTGAAAACGATCTCTTTTCCAGTCTTGTCGATAAAAAACCATCTATCTTGCTCGTTCTCCAACAAAGACACTTTGGCGAAGCCGTTTTTGAAATTACCCGCGCGATTGAAGCGCGGAGGGATGACAAAGCGGAGGTCCTGATCCAGATAGCCGAATCCGTGACCTTCGACGCCCACAAGGCAAAGCCCTTCCTGAAAAGAGCTCATATAGTTGAATTCAAGGGACGTCGCCCGCCTTCCGTCGGCAAACGCGAACGTCCCGAAACACCCGTTGTTGAAAAAACGACCGCCCGGAAGCAGGACCTTGTACAAACCGGCTTCCTTGTCGAAATGCAGCCTGCTTCCCTGCCATTCGCATATTTTGGTCAGCACGCAGTTTTCATTTTCAAAGACGACCTCGCTCAAAGTTTTCTCCTCATAAAAAGGAACGCTGTCGCGGTAAAGCTGCATTTTGCCGATGGAAAATCCATTGACAAATTCCACGCCCTGCCCGCAGGGAGGATAACCGTCATATTCCCTTCCCTGGGGCTTGGGCCGCTTTTTCGAAATCCACCCGTTCGCGAAGATTTTATCGGTGAAAAAATATCCTTTATTCGTCACATCTGCAGCGTATTTCCTCGTTTCCCCGTTTTGAAACGACAGTTTCATGGCGTATCTTTGGGTTGTCTCTGGACGAAGAAACTCGACGGCGGCGATGTCCGGCGTCCGCTTCATGGAGGATTCCGGGATTTGCGTTTGCCCGTCATCGAAGATGAATTCATGAAACTCGTCGTTAAACGGGTGTTCAGCAATCAGTTGAATTTTGTCACGGTCGTCGAATGAGAGACTGAAAAAACCGTGTCCTTCGAGATACGGAACCAATGAATGGCAATAAGGCTCGCTGTTATACCGCATGTAGCCTGTTTTCATCTGACCGTGCTTTTTGAAGAGACTCGCCAGGCGGGAATACAGCCAGTCGTTCATCAATCGTCCTTCCGGTTTTTCCAGCGGACTGAGCCCTGGGTGGGGCGCAAGCAGGGCTTGGAGCATATCAAGGTTTTGCTCGTTGAAAGCCCAAATAAATTCGAAAATGGCGTCCGTCATCTCTTTTCGCGTGAAGAACCGGAGAATGTTTCTCCCGTTCAAAATTCGCGGCTCCCAAAGGTCTATCGGCGCTTTTTTGCCTGTATAATTCAAAACATGGTACGTTACGGCATCGTTCCCGCTTTCTTCTTTTTTCACCTTCAAATAAGCCACGAGGACAGTGCTGTCTCTGGAAAGGGACAGGTCGAGTAAATCCTTGCAGTAATCGCCGTCGAGGAGCGTCGTTATCAGCTCGCCATAGGCGAAAAGAAAGATCGTGTAGTTCAAACCGCGGCGCTCGCAGCGATAACCTATGCAGTCGAGGTCTATTTCGGATTTGACGATACGGTATCCATTGTCCGGCAGCCATTTTCTCATAAAGACGTCGGCTTCTTTCCAAACGTAAACCGATTTGTCCCAGCGCCGTTTTTCTTCCATCATCTCCGCGAGCGTTTCTCTGCTGTAAAGGGCACGCAGAGTATCCCCTGTGCCCTTCATGTATTCATCCATCATCGTCTCTCCGTAGTCAAAACTTTTCCCATTGGGGCCGCGGGGAGGGATCGGGGTCACGGACAAGGGAGAATCCTTGAGCAATGGGGTTATCAGCAGGTATTTCGGATCGCGGCTCAATAAAATTTCTGAAATGAGGCCGCTTTCGTCTATTTTTATGAATACGAGGGCCGCCGTATTGTCGGGTGTTTCTAAAGAGAGTTTTATGCAGTCCCTCCCGCCGTATATTTCCGGCAGAGCTTCGATTTTACGAACGACCGGACCACTGGGAATGATCTCGAAACAATAAGGAGTTTTGTTTTGCTGCGCGTTCACCGTCGACCATCTTTTGGCGATAGCGTCTTTCCCAATGCTTTTCATCCAGGACAGGTCCGAATGGTAAAGACAATCATCCGTCAGCAAGGGCAGCAATTTTTCAACGCTTCCTTCGACGAAGGCGTTTCCCAATACTTGAAGCAGCTCTTTCTCAGTCTTCATGTCCATATTCCTCTACAAGCCCATGATTTTGATGTGAGTGCATTTCTCACTCAGTTTATCGAACCACACGACAAAATCGTCGTAGACAGGGCGTTCCGCATCCCTTTTTTCCCAAACTCTTCTTCCCATGCTGTTGAACATGCGCAGGAAGTCCTTATTTTCGACGCCGCGCCGCGAATAATCCACGCCGCACAACCTTTCAAACATGGTATTGAGTGTGACGCAATTGAAGATACTTCCCCAGACTTTGACGATTTCCCGAAATTTATCTATGGGAACCAGGATCGAATCGTATATGTCGAATTCGGGCACGACGTAGTGTATCGCAAAACACAAAACGTCGAAGCTGCTTTCCAGGACGTGCAGCGCGTCGGAATCCGGTATTTTATCGTTGCAAGACCAAGGTTCAAACTTCGGGTCTGGCTCGGAAAAAGAACAAGGGACAAAAGCTATGGAAGGGGAACACTTCAAACCCTCCCTGTATTTGTCGGACGTGATGTAGACACTGGCGTCGGTCGGGTACAGCCTCAGCGCGTCAACGGGCCTTTCGCAAACGTAAGTTTTGCCTCCGCGTCCGAAAAAGCAGAGAGCGAAGCCATTTTTCATTATGAAGAAAAGGTTCTCGATGTAGTTGCCCTCATCAGCGTAGTCATCTTCTTCCGGCACATCAGATGTGGTCACGACGATATCCTTTAGGACTTGCCCCGTCACGTTCGGAAAATCGACTTTATGACAAGCTCCGGCATCTTCTTCCCGGCTGTCAGACAGGTCTAATCTGTCAGATAGGTTTAATTTCACTCGACTCGACGCTCCAAAATGTAATTTCAGCCGGGTCTCGCCGAAATCAACGCGGAACGGCGCGTCAAAACCCGCGCTGTCCATCCGCCATTCATTCCAGGTTTCTTTGTCTTCTTTTCCTTCATTGGCGCAAAATGAACACCCAGTCGTACAGGTTCCCGTAATCCTGGTTCCCCTGAGTCTCGCTTTCAGTAAACGGACGTGTTGTTTAAGCGCGGTTCCGCGGGTCGCTTCCTCCGCTTGCCAATCTTCGTAAATGAACCGCATTGGGTTTCCCGCTTTTTCTTCCGCGGGAAGTTCGCCTGCCTCCGGCTGAGTTTCGTAACGAACCTTCAGGCTGTCTTTCATGCCGATTTCAATTCTCCCGATGCTGTTTTGCCTGCCTCTTTCGATTGAGATCAGCGTTTTTCTTTCGCCGGCCGTCACAAGCAGGGCACTTCGGTATGGCCATTTTGACAGCTCGACGATTTCCCCCGCCGGCGTGATTCCCGCCTTTTTGATTTTGTCCGCTTCGTCCGCGAAGTAACGGCAAATTTTTTCCCTGCCTTGAATCTCTTCAAATTCCCACTGTAGTTTCAAAGTTATTCCAGGAACCATGCCGTAATAAAAATCGTCGGCGTCGAAATTCAGGTGTTCATAACAATCTTTGATGAGCCGAAGCCAATCGTTTTTTTCGCGCTCAATCCAAAGCGAGCTGGCCGCGTGTTGGCCGGATTGATCCGTCCTGACCCGGTAATGATTTTTTTCTCCGGCGACGATTTCTATCTCGGCGATACGCCCTTCGTCCGTCGTGATGAACAGCCAGGCATAATATTGTTCAGACGCCAAAGCCAGGCAGCGTTTATCCATGCCATATTTCGCGCTGTCCCGGAAATCTCTTTCAATTTTCGAGACGACAGCCAGATAAGACGCGTAGGGCATTTCGCCGCCGCTCATTTGCCGCAAATCGTCCTTCAGCCTTGCGATAATCTCATTTTTCCCTTCGATTTTGATTTCATCTTTCAAATAGACGCAGGCATCGGACAAGGCTCCTTCGAGCCTTTCAAAATCGCCGTATTTCAAGCAGCTGCGCAGCAAACGGAGGTCATTTTCCTCGTCATACACAGCGCCTTCCTGATATTTTTTGACGGCGACATCGCCGGAGAGGACGCAAATCGCTTCGACGTAAGAACCACATTTTACCAGGTCTCTTTGGTCGGGATCGACGAAATCCAGCGTATGGGCGAGCTCAATCGTTCCCATTGGTGTTTCTACGGTTACGTCGAAAAAGTCGGACTTTTTATCGCCGATTTGCACCTCACGTTTGATAACGTCGCGCACACGTCCTCTTAGCAATACCCGATCTCGTTCTGTATTTTGCTCACCCGCAAGTCCAATTGCCGACAGCTCTCTGTGAAACCTGTCTTTGTCTTCGGAATCCGTGTGGTAAGTAATAGACATGGGGAAAGCGACAATCTGCATGATGACCGTATCGTCCTCCAAATAACTGGGAACGACGTCCGCGTGAATGATGCTGATGGGGATTTCTCCGCCGTTGTCATCTTTGAAGGCGACTTTGTAGAAATAGGGATTCACGTCGTCTCTGTCAAAGATTCCGGACGCGGCGACGCGCAGTTTCCAGAAACAGTTTCCTGTTTTGTGATTGTTGAAACCGATGATCGTCAAAGCGTTGTCGCCCTCATCGTAACGACCCGCAAGAGTCGCTATCATTTCCGCGTTCCCGAAGTCTTTATACAGGTAATCGCACTTGTAGCCGTGAAAAATCCGGTGATCTGGAATCATCTGCCTGAACAGAGAAAATCGATCTTTCACGTCCGCAAGGTCGCCCAAGCCGAAATTCTTCAGGAATTGAGAATCGTACCTGACCAATCCACATTCTGTCCAAACGTCTTTCATACTGTCCACAGTCTCCTCCAATTCGCCGAGTGGAATTTCAAGGATTTTGCCTTGTTCATCCGTTGCCGCAACAAAGCCCTAATCGAAATTTGAGTCGAAATGTAATTTTACACCGCCGCTCAAACGAAAGAAGATTGCAGGCTCCGCCGACGGTCATTATTCTCGCAATTCGCTTCCCGACCAAATTCAGAGCGTTGAAAGCGGTCTCCAATTTTTCCGGCGCCTGATAAACATTCGCCGACCACGAATGCCAGTGGAAAGTATTGTCCTTGAAAATGTTGTTTCCGTCAATTTTTATCATGTCCATGGTTGCAAAAACGCATTGTCATTTCAAATGGCTGGACGTAATTTGCTGGTTCAATCAACGCCGCTTTCAATTCATCGACGCTTGTTGCTCCACTTGCCTCTTTTTCACAACATTTTTTCACCTCTTGCCAAAGGAGCGGGGGGACGCTATAATGATCCACAATATTCAGAGGGCTATATTTTAAAAATTATTTATCAGCCCAGACAACAATAATAAAAAGAGACGGTTCAGGGGCGTCAGATGAGAAAAAAGAGTTTTGTTCAGGTGGATTTGTACAAGGCAAACAAGGGACTTTGGTGGTGGTGGTGGTTTTGACCTCCACCCTTGGGATTGCCGTTCTTTAGTTTTTGATAACAAAGAGGCTCTGAGGGTGTAACAGCATTCACTCAGAGCCTCTTTTTTTACAGTGTCGCACAGGTTGAACGACGGGAGAGGCGCGTAACGGCAGCTTCTCCCGTTTTATTTTTGTAAGATTTTATATTTTGAGAGGAGAAATGAATATGGATGCGAAGATGGGCAAGGTCATGACCAAACTGATGGGCGGCGAAAAACTGGAGACGGGGGAGAGCGCGGCGCTTTTCGACGCGGTGATCCGTGGAGATCTGAGCGATGTGGAGATCGCGGCGCTGCTGGTGGCCCTGAAGATGCGCGGCGAGACGGCGGAGGAGATTGCGGGGGCGGCGCTGGCGCTTCGGGAGGGGGCGCGGGCGTTTCCAAGGCCGGATTACCTCTTCGCGGACATCGTGGGGACCGGCGGCGACGGGGCGAACACCATCAACATCTCCAGCGCCGTCACCTTCATCGCGGCCGAGGCGGGACTGCCCGTGGCCAAACACGGCAACCGGTCGGTTTCTTCCCGGTGCGGTGCGGCGGACCTTCTTGAGCAGTTCGGAGTAAAGCTCGACATGTCCCCGACCCGGGCCCGCAAACTCCTGGACGACCTGCGCGTGACGTTCCTCTTCGCCCCTCATTATCACACCGGCTTCAAACACGCCATGCCCGTTCGGAAGGCCCTCGCCACCCGCACGGTGTTCAACGTGCTGGGGCCCCTCATCAATCCGGCCCGGCCGCCCATTATGCTCGTCGGCGTTTATGAGGCGCAGCTCTGCGGGCTGGTGGCCGAAACGCTGCATCTGCTGGGTTGTCAGAGGGCTTTGGTGGTCCACGGTCTGGGGCTGGACGAAATCGCCACCCACGGGGCGACGAACACGGCGGAGCTCCAGAACGGGGAAATCGTCGAACGGCGTTTCACCCCGCTGGATTTCGGCGTGAGGGAGTTTCCCCTTTCCTCCATCGTGGGAGGCACTCCGGCGGAGAACGAGATCGCCATTCGCGCCGTCCTCGGCGGTCAGGGGATGGAGGCCCACAGCGCCGCCATTGCCGTCAACGCGGCGGCCCTGCTGACCCTGGGCGGGGTCACCGGCAACTACAAAGACGGATTCGCCCTGGCCATGAGCATTTTGAAGAGCGGCAAGGCTTTGGAGCGTCTGGAAAAATTCGCCGAACTGTCCAATATCCCCGAGGAAGGAGAGATCGATCGTGTCTGTGCTTGACGAGATCGTCAACCGCAAGCGTCTGGATGTGGCCCGTCGTATGGAGGAGGTTCCCTTTTCCGACCTGAAGGCCCGAACCGAACCCACGACGCGCAGTTTTTCGAAGGCCCTGAAAAAGCCGGGGTTCCGCTTTGTCATGGAGTGTAAAAAAGCCTCTCCCTCGGAGGGGCTTATCCGGAAAAATTTCGATATTACCGAAATTGCGGGCGTATACAATAATTTTGCCGACGCCGTGTCGATTTTGACGGACGAGCCGTATTTTCAGGGAAGCCTGGACGTATTGCGGACGGCTCGTCCGCTGCTGGACCGGCCGATTCTCGCCAAGGATTTCGTTCTGGAGCCCTACCAGATTTGCGAGGCCCGTTCCTGCGGAGCGGACGCCGCGCTGTTGATTCTCTCGATTTTGGACGACGCCGCGTACAAAATCTGCGCGGCGGAGGCCGAGCGGCTCTCCATGGACGTGCTGACGGAAGTTCACAACGAGGAGGAACTGGAGCGCGCCCTCAGGCTGAACGCCCGAATTATCGGCATCAACAACCGGAATCTCAAAACCCTCAAAGTCGACCTGAACGTGTACAATCATCTTGCCCGCAAAATTCCCTCCGACCGCCTCGTCGTCTGCGAGTCGGGGATCCAGTCCCACGAGGACGTTCTGCGCTTTGGAAACGCGTTTCCCGGGGAACGGACGCACGTTTTCCTGGTGGGAGGCTCTCTCATGAAATCGGAGCGGCTGGACCTGGCCGTGCGGGAGCTGGTCTGCGGCAGGGTCAAGGTGTGCGGGCTAACCTGCCCTGAGGACGCGGCCGCGGCCTGGAAAACCGGAGCCGTTTTCGGCGGGATGATTTTCGCGGATTCGCCGCGCCGTACAGATCCGGAAAGGGCGCGTGAAATTCGGGCCGCTTCCCCTCTTCCGGCGGTGGGCGTATTTGTGAATGAACCTGCTCAGAACGTGGCCCGACTGGCCTCGGAGCTGGATCTTGCGGCGGTTCAGCTCCACGGGGAGGAAACGGAGTCCTGCATTGGGGAGCTTCGCCGGAAACTGCCGGACCGCTGCGAAATCTGGAAGGCGGTGCGAGTGCGGGATCGTATGCCGAATTGTACATCGAATCTGAAGGGGCTTCACGCGGACCGCCTTCTGTACGACGCCTTCGACAAAACCAACGCGGAGGCGCGGGGCGGCACGGGCCGGAGCTTCGACTGGTCGCTGCTGGAAGGAGATTCCGACCGGTCCCGGGATATTCTTGCCGGCGGGCTGAACGGGGACAATATTCGCGGCGCCTCGCGGCTGGGGTATTTCGCGCTGGACGTAAATTCAGGCGTAGAGAGCGCTCCGGGCAAAAAAGATCATCAGAAGATAACTCAATTATTCGCGAATCTGAGGGGTGACGTTTGAGTGGAAAATCAGAGGGAAAAATGGGTGAGCTGTGGAGCGTTCGGCGAGTTCGGCGGCATGTTCGTTCCGGAAATTCTGGTTCCGACACTTCTGGCGCTGGAGCAGGCGTTTCTGGACGCCCAAAAGGACCCCTCCTTCGCCGCGGAGCTGGAGGGTTTGCTGAAGGATTACGCCGGGCGGGAAACGCCGCTTTACCGGTGCAGAAATCTGGGCGCGGACACGAACGTGACGATCTACCTGAAGCGGGAGGACCTGCTGCACGGCGGAGCTCATAAGACGAATCAGGTTCTGGGGCAGGCGCTGTTGGCCCGTCGCATGGGTAAAATCCGCCTGATCGCCGAAACCGGCGCGGGTCAGCACGGCGTGGCGACGGCGCTGGCGGGGGCCCTCTTCGGGATGGAAACCCGAATTTACATGGGCTCGAAGGACATTGAGCGGCAGGCCTCCAACGTCTTTCGGATGCGGCTGATGGGGGCGGAGGTGGTTTCGGTGGAAACCGGAAGCCACAGCCTGAAGGACGCCATCAACGAGGCCATGCGGGACTGGTCCGCCAGCTACGAGACCACCCACTATCTGTTGGGAACGGCGGCGGGCCCTCATCCCTTCCCCACCATCGTCCGGGAATTTCAGCGCGTCATCGGGCGCGAGGCGAAACGTCAGATCCTGGCGGCCGAGGGGCGGCTTCCCGATGCGGTATACGCCTGCGTAGGGGGTGGATCCAACGCCATCGGAATTTTCGCGGACTTCATCGACGAGCCCTCGGTGAAACTCGTGGGGGTGGAGCCCGCGGGACACGGCCTGAACACGGCAAAACACGGGGCCACTCTGGAGAAAGGGCGTCCGGGCATTTTGCACGGCAGCTACAGTTATGTTTTGCAGGATGAAAACGGCCAGATTCAGGAGTCTCATTCGCTTTCCGCGGGACTCGACTACCCCGGCGTGGGGGCTCAGCACGCTCACCTGTACACCACGGGACGGGCCCGGTACGTGGGGATCACGGATCAGGAGGCGGTGTCCGCCTTCTCGCTCCTCTCCCGCAGAGAGGGGATCATCCCCGCGCTGGAGTCGGCTCACGCGCTGGCTCAGGCCCTCAGGGACGCCGCCAGCGAAAAAACTCCGCAGATTTACATCGTCAACATCTCCGGCCGCGGCGACAAGGACATCGATCAGGTCATGGCCTATACAAAACTCAATGGAGGTGCGCTGTGATGACCCAACGCTACGTGAAAACGTTCGAACGCCTCAGGCAGAAGCGCGAAGGCGCCTTCATCCCCTTTGTGACCCTCGGCGACCCCGGCATGGAGGAGAGCGAAGCCATTCTCGAAACGCTCATCGAGGGCGGAGCGGACGCGCTGGAACTCGGCATTCCCTTTTCCGACCCCGTGGCGGACGGACCGGTCATTCAAACCGCCTCGAACCGGGCTCTGGAGGCCGGAAGCACGCCGGATAAATGCATGGATCTGCTGGAGAAAACGCGCCGCAGACATCCGGATATTCCCATGGGGCTTCTCGTGTACGCCAATCTGGTTCTGGGGAAGGGCGCGGATCATTTTTACTCCCACGCGGCCCGGGCGGGGGTGGACTCCGTGCTGGTGGCCGACGTGCCGGTTCTGGAGTCGGCTCTCTTTGTGCGCTGCGCGTCCCGGGTCGGAGTCGACACCGTATTTATCGTCCCGCCCAACGCCGACGATACAAAACTGCGAGAAATCGCGAAACATACAAAAGGTTACACGTATTTCCTGGGACGTTCCGGGGTGACGGGAGCGGACAGGGAAATGAACGTTCCCATGGGCTCGAAGATCAGGCTGTTGAAGGACGCCGGAGCGCCGCCGGTGGTGGTGGGGTTCGGCATCTCCCGCCCGGAACACGTGAAAAACGCTCTTGCCGCCGGAGCTGACGGGGCCATAGCGGGGTCCGCCACAGTGGCCATCGTCGCCGCTCATCTCGGAGATCCGAAGAAAACCCGAACCGAACTGCTGCAGTTTGTACAGGCGATGAAAGCGGCGACACGCAGCGCGTGAATAAATCGAGTGGCAGCGAATGGTAATGAGGTAAATGGTAATATGGGGCAGTAGTTCTGACTTCAGGTCCCTGATTTCAGTTTGGCATTGAATGAGCCTGCGCTGACCGGCACTCTGCGGCGGCGCAGGTTTTCTCTTTGGACAGACCGGAGACAAACCCTGTCAGATTTGAGTCAGGCCTTAATCCGCGAGTAAAAAAGAGCATCTGCAGGTGCGCTGTTGTAAAACAGTGTTAAACTATTATTGCTGAAACAAAAAATTTCACATGAGAGCTGCAAATATTTACAATGGAAAACAAGTTGAAAAGAGGGATTATTGTGGATAAAGTTATAAAAATTACCCCTTTTATTAATGGTGAATATGTCGAATCAAAATCTTCGAAATACATGGATATATACGATCCTTCCAAAGGAGAAGTTATCGCTGCGACTCCTTGTTGCACAAGGGACGAAGTGGATGCTGCGGTTCGAGCGGCAAAAGAAGCGTATCCGGCTTGGAGGCGCGTTCCCGCTCATAAACGCGCGCAGTTGTTTTTCAACCTTAGGGCGCTCATTCAGGAAAATCTCGAAGATTTGACGATGAGCGTAGCGCGGGAGAACGGCAAAGCGTGGGATGAAGCTGAGGGTGATGTGTTGAAGGCGAAGGAAATGACAGAGATCGCCTGTGGAATTCCCAACCTTTTGATGGGTGAGTCTCTAATGAACACGTCGGCTGGTTACGACACGACTCTTTACCGTGAGCCAATAGGGGTTTTCGCCGGAATCGCTCCATGGAACTTTCCGTCGATGATTCCTATGGGGTGGATGTCTCCGTTAGCCATCGCCTGCGGAAACACTTTTGTGCTGAAAGCGGCAAGCATGACACCCATGACGGCGTTGAAGTTTGCCGGATTGTACGAAAAAGCAGGTTTCCCGAAGGGCGTGCTGAACGTCCTCACCTGCTCGCGAAATGAATCGGAATTGTTGCTGTCACACCCGGACGTGCGGGGTATCACATTCGTGGGTTCCACAGAGGTAGGACTGCACATTTATTCAATGGCCGCTCGAAACGGCAAACGCGTGCAGGCGCTCTGCGAGGCCAAAAACCATGCCCTCGTTTTGAAGGACGCACCAATCACACGCACGGCTGCAGGAATAATGAACTCAGCCTTCGGCTGCGCCGGTGAGCGCTGCATGGCGCTTCCTGTGGTGGTCGTAGAGGATGAAATCGCGGATGCGCTGGTTGCCGAACTGGTTCGGCTTTGTAAGGCACAAAAAATTGGGCCGGCTTATGATAAAACGACAAATCTTGGACCGGTTGTAACGGACGGGCACCGAAAATTTGTGACCGATTGGATAGAAAAGGGCATTCGCGAGGGCGCGGAGCTCGTGTTGGACGGACGGGGTTGTATAATTCCCGGCTATGAAAAGGGGTTTTACTTGGGGCACACGATATTCGACCGAGTGACGCCGGAGATGAGTATCGGAAATCAGGAGATATTTGGGCCTGTACTCTGTGTGAAGCGGGTGAAAAATTTTGACGAAGGACTTGCCCTCATGAACGCGAACTCGTTTGCCAACGGCAGCGTAATTTTTACGCAGAACGGATATTACGCGCGCCAGTTTGTGGAAAATACCGACGGCGGTATGGTGGGCGTCAACGTGGGAATTCCAGTGCCGGCCGGTGTGTTTCCGTTTTCGGGGCATAAAATGTCGTTCTTTGGTGATCTGCACTGTCACGGCAAGGATGCAATCCGCTTCTACACGGAATCAAAGACTGTTACCACGCGTTGGTTTGACGAAGAGGAGATGAAAAAGGAATGTGTTGCCACGTGGGACGGCTCACTCCCATAGACGAAATTTTAGAAATTGTGGTGTTATAAATAAGAATTTATACGTGAAAAATGAGGTTGTATATTATAGCAATTTGACATTATGTATACTATGCGTTATTCTGTGAACAACCCAGGAAATTGGAGGTTTGCAGAATGCCGAAGCCATTGTCAGGTGATTTGCGTAAACGTATCATTGAGGCAAAACTGAGGGGAGATACCGAGGATAAAATTGCCGCCGAAAAAGCAGTAAATAAAAGCACCGTCACAAAACTATGGTCGCTTTACAGAAAAACAGGCAGTTATGAAGCGAGGCCCAATCCAAATGGGCGAAAACCGGCGCTTTCGGCGGAACAACTTGTACAAATTGCGAGGGCTATAGATGAGCAACCCGACGTCACCCTGCGGGAACTTACCGACAGATTGGGTTTGCCTGTGTGTGTTTCGGCATTGTGCAGAACCGTGAACAATAAACTTGGATATCGTTTCAAAAAAAACTCTACACGCGGCCGAACAAAACAGGGAGGACGTAAAAATACGGCGTCATGAGTGGAAGATGGCTCAATCAAGCATGGACTCAGAGAAACTTGTATTTCTTGACGAGAGCAGCGCCAACACAGGGATGACAAGATTGTATGGGCGCGGGGCGCATGGTGTACGAGTAGTGGACTATACGCCAGACGTACGTTTTGAGCGTACATCTGTTTTGTCGTCGGTCAGACTGAATGGAGAGCTGGTTCCGCTAATATTTGAAGGTACCCTTA